>NZ_JBFUIP010001219.1:0-556 GCF_056401815.1 Aminobacter sp. P4_D5
TGCTGCTGCTGGGCCAGGCACCCGAGGAGCTGGCGCCGCACGTGCTGCCGCCGGGCATCAGCGAGCGGGTGCTGCGGCCGGTCCGGCTGCCGGAGCTCGTGGCCCGGCTGCACGCGCTCCTCGCGACCTTCGAGGCCTCGCCGGATGCGGCGATTCCGCTCGGGAACTATGCTTTCCACCCTGCGGCCAAGCTGATGCTGGCTCCCGACGGCAAGCGGATCCGCCTGACCGAGAAAGAGGCGGCGATCCTGCTCTACCTGCATCGGGCGGGCGGGCGGGCAGTGCCGCGGTCGGAGCTGCTGGGCGAGGTCTGGGGCTATTCGAAGGCGGTCACGACGCACACGCTGGAGACACACATCTACCGTCTCAGGCGAAAGATCGAGCCGGAACCGCAGGCGGCCAAGTTACTGCTGACGGATGAGGGCGGGTATCGGTTGGGGGCATAGCGCCGCACATCGGAACGGCCCCCGAGCTCGAAGAATCCGGCCGCACCCCCTACCGGCTTGGCGCATCGGTGGTGCGGCGAAGCCARGCCGCCGGAGGCGGCGCCCGGCGT
>NZ_JBFUIP010001220.1:0-555 GCF_056401815.1 Aminobacter sp. P4_D5
CTCGATCCGGAGCGGACGCTGGCGGACACGCTGACCGACGGCAATGGCGACCAGGTCTGGGTCGACGGCAAGCCCCGCCACGTGATCGGCTACATGCAGGACTTTCTTTTTATTCCCGAGCAGGCGCGGACGCCGGTCGGGAAGCTGTCCGGCGGCGAGAGGGGCAGGCTGCTGCTGGCGAAGGCGCTGGCGGCGCCGTCGAACCTGCTCGTGTTGGACGAGCCGACCAACGACCTCGACCTCGAGACGCTCGACCTGCTGGAGGAGATGCTGGCGGATTACGGCGGCACCGTGCTGCTGGTCAGCCATGACCGCGACTTCCTGGATCGCGTCTGCACCGGCATCATCATGTCCGAGGGCAATGGGCGCTGGCAGGATTTCGCCGGCGGCTATTCCGACATGCTCAGCCAGCGAGGGGAGGGGGTCCAGGCGCGGAGCGTGGCTAAGGCCACTCCCGCCCGCGAGGCCAACCCGCGCGCACAGCCGGCGGCGGCGGCGAAGCGCCTCAGCTTCAAGGACCAGCATGCGCTGACCACCCTGCCGGCGACCATGGAC
>NZ_JBFUIP010001221.1:0-555 GCF_056401815.1 Aminobacter sp. P4_D5
CAACCCGCTCTCCGGCGGAGCCGCGGACACGCCCGGATTGCTGCGGGTGCTGGTGGACGCAAGGCTCGAGGTCGAATGCGTCTACTGCTTCCTGCACGATGCCGAGGCAGTGGCGGTGGCGCAGCAGGCGGGGGTCGGCGGCGCCTTCTCGCGGCCGCTCGCGGGGCGGACAACGGCCGATTTCGGCCCGCCCGTGCCCTTCTCCGGCACGGTAGAGGCGCTGACCAATGGGCGCTTCCTCAACACCGGGCCCATGGAGCATGGCGCGCCGGTGGACCTGGGCGCCACCGCGCTGCTGCGGTCCGGAAAACTTCGGGTGGTGGTGACGAGCCGGAAGGAAGCGGCGGTGGATCCCGCTTTCTTCGAGCTCCATGGCATCGACCTCACACAGGTCAGGCTGCTGGCCAATAAAGCGAAAAACCACTTCCGTGCGGCCTTCGCGAGCCGTTGCAGCGCCATCGTCGAATGCGACACGCCGGGGCCGGCGGCGCTCGACCTGCTGGCGCTGCCCTTCCGCCACGTGCCCGAGGCCTGGCGCAAGGGATGATCCGCGAC
>NZ_JBFUIP010001222.1:0-554 GCF_056401815.1 Aminobacter sp. P4_D5
CCGCATTATGCCGCGGACCGCCCTCGCCGTAGCGCGCCCGCTGGACGTCGCGTGCAGCTTGCACGCGGGCCGCGATGACCTTCGTCGGCTCGCCGGTCGGCGCGCGGGCGAGTTCGTTGGGCGGCACGGCCTGGACTTCCAGCGTGATATCCATGCGGTCGAGTAGCGGGCCGCTCAGCTTGTCGGAATATTCCTCGCCGCAGCGCGGCGCGCGGGAGCATTCGCGTGCGGTCTCGCCGAGATGGCCGCAGCGGCACGGGTTCATCGCCGCGATGCACTGGAAGCGCGCGGGATAGTTCACATGTGCATTGGCGCGCGCGATGACGGCACGACCCGTCTCCATGGGCTGGCGCAGCGCCTCCAGAGCGGGGCGCGGGAATTCCGGCCATTCGTCGAGGAAGAGCACGCCATGATGCGCAAGGCTGATCTCGCCCGGCCGCGCGCGGTTGCCACCGCCGATCAGCGCGGCCTGGCTCGCGGAATGGTGCGGATCGCGGAAGGGCGGGCGCGTGAGGAGCCGGCCGTCGCGCAGCAGGCCCGCGACGGAGTGGATC
>NZ_JBFUIP010001223.1:0-554 GCF_056401815.1 Aminobacter sp. P4_D5
GCCATCGATTCGGCCGAGAGGAAGCTGTCCGCCAGCCCCGCCGGGTGCACCAGCAAAGCGGCGATGAAGGCCAGGCAGAAGTTCATGATCGGTCCGGCGGCGGCCACCTGCATCATGCCGGACCGCGGGTTGCGCAGGTTGCGGACGTCCACCGGGACCGGCTTGGCCCAGCCGAACATCACGTCCACCCGCCCGGTGGTCAGCAGTTGCGTGACGAGGAGAACGCCCGGGATCAGCAGCGTGCCCACCGGGTCCACATGGCGGATCGGGTTGAGCGAGAGGCGGCCCATCAGCTTGGCTGTGGGGTCGCCCAGCCAAAGGGCGGCGTAGCCATGCGCCGCCTCGTGCAGGGTGATGGCGATGACGCTGGCCAGCACCGCGGCGACCAGCTCCGGCAGCATCTCCATCATGGCGTCAGGCCAGGACCCGATGTGGTGAAAGGGCGGCGCGGGAGGCCGACAGGCGGTCGAGGGCCTTTTCCGTGAGGTCCCGGCAGGCCTCCAGAACGGCGGCTGTCTCGGCGAGGATGCCGGAGCAATGCAGGGCCGCGTCGC
>NZ_JBFUIP010001224.1:0-553 GCF_056401815.1 Aminobacter sp. P4_D5
GATCTCAACCGTGCCGCCCGTCACGTCGTAGAAGCGGAAGAGTAGCCGGGAGATGGTGGATTTTCCCGCACCCGTGGGCCCGACGATGGCCAGCATCCGCCCCGGCGGCACCTCGAAGCTGACGCCCTTCAGGATCTCGCGGTCCGGCCGGTAGGCGAAGCGCACGTCCCGGAAGGCGATGGCGCCGGCGGTGACGGCGAGCGGCGCGGCGTCCGGTGCGTCCGCGATCTCCTGCGGGACGTCGAGGAGATGGAACATCGCCTCCATGTCGGTGAGGCCCTGCTTGATCTCGCGATAGGCGAAGCCGAGGAAGTTGAGCGGCATGTAGAGCTGGATCAGGTAGGCATTGACCATGACGAAGTCGCCGACGGTCATCTGCCCGTGGACGATGCCGCGCCCGGCCAGCAGCATCACCACCGTCAGGCCGAGGGACATGATGAGCGCCTGTCCTGCGTTCAGCGCGTTGAGGGAAATCTCCGAGCGGGCATAGGCGCGCTCGTAGCGGCTGAGGCTCTCGTCGTAGCGGGCGGCCTCGTGGCGCTCGTTGTTGAAG
>NZ_JBFUIP010001225.1:0-553 GCF_056401815.1 Aminobacter sp. P4_D5
CCGGACTACCTGACGAGCAAGTGAGCACCGACGAATGCGGATCGCCCTGCTGGCGGACATCCATGCCAATCTCGAGGCCCTGGAGGCCTGCCTCGCCCATGCGGCCGCGCACAGGGCGGAGCGCCTGGTCTTCCTGGGCGACCTCGTGGGCTACGGCGCCAATCCCGTCGAGGTGACGGCGCGCGTGCAGGAGCTGGTGGCCTGCGACGCCATCGCGCTGCGCGGGAACCATGACGAGGCGGCGCTGAACGGGCCGCGCAATTTCTCCAGGCTGGCCGCCATCGCGATCCAATGGACGGCGACGCAGCTCACGACCGATGCGCGCGACTTCCTCGCCGGCCTGCCCATGAGCCACGAGGAGGAGGACCGGCTCTACGTCCATTCCGAGGGCTCGGACCCGGAGCGCTGGATCTACGTCACCGATGCCACCGTTGCGCGCATCAGCCTGGAGGCGACCGATGCGCGCCTCACCTTCTGCGGCCACACCCACCAGCCCGCGCTGTTCGGCCTGACGGCGACGGAAAAGCTGGTGGCCCACCGGCCGGCGCCGGAC
>NZ_JBFUIP010001226.1:0-553 GCF_056401815.1 Aminobacter sp. P4_D5
CCGCAGCCGTCAGTGAACGCTTACGTGCCAAGGGCGGATTGAATTCGAAGCTCCACGCCGTCTGTGACGGACAGGGGCGACCGCTCGTTCTCGTGCTGAGCGAGGGACAGGCCAGCGATCATCGCGGCGCCGCCCTGATGCTTCCGCACCTGCCTGCCGCCCGTGAACTGATCGGTGACCGAGGTTACGACAGCAAGCACTTCCGCAATGCCCTGCAAGATCGCGGCATCGCGCCCTGCATTCTCTCGACGCGAAGCCGCAAAGTGCCCATTCCGCACGACGCCGCGCTCTACCGTCACCGATACCGCATCGAGATCATGTTCGGCCGCATCAAGGACTGGCGGCGCATCGCCATGCGCTACGACCGATGCGCCCACACCTTCTTCAGCGCCGTCGCCCTCGCCGCCACCGTCATCTTCTGGCTCGGACAATGAGTCCTGAGCCTAGACTTCCCACGTCGAGCTCACCGACGCAGCGGCATTCCCGATCGCGTCTTTCATCAAACATCCGCCCGGATGTTCCGCTTCCGGACGAGATCCGTCCAGCGCTGTGC
>NZ_JBFUIP010001227.1:0-553 GCF_056401815.1 Aminobacter sp. P4_D5
GCTGACATGGGTGACGGTCACGCCCTCGGGCAGGGTCGTGGCATCCACAGCGAAGCCGTGGTTCTGGCTGGTGATCTCGACCTTGCCGGTGGTCAGGTCCTGTACCGGCTGGTTCGCGCCGCGATGGCCGCGGTCGAGCTTGTAGGTCTTGGCGCCCAGCGCCAGTGCCAGCAGCTGGTGGCCGAGGCAGATGCCGAAGACCGGCACCTCCGCCTTCAGCACGCCCTGAATCGCGGGCACGGCATAGACGCCCGTCGCCGCCGGATCGCCGGGGCCGTTGGAGAGGAAGACGCCGTCCGGCTTCTCCCGGAGGATTTCCTCGGCCGTCGCCGTCGCGGGGAGGACCGTCACGGCGCAGCCGGCATCGGCGAGGCAGCGCAGGATGTTGCGCTTGGCGCCGTAGTCGATGGCGACGACCTTGCGCTTCGGCGCGACTTGCTTCCCGAAGCCCTTGCCCCAGGACCAGGTGGTCTCGTCCCACTGGTACGACTGGCGGGCAGTGACCTCCTTCGCGAGATCCATGCCCTCCAGCCCCGGCCAGGCCTTGGCCTGG
>NZ_JBFUIP010001228.1:0-552 GCF_056401815.1 Aminobacter sp. P4_D5
GGCGCTGTTTCTTGATGTCGTCGGCCTCGTGGCGCCCCAACGGCGCTGCGTCCTGCTGGGCCAGCTCATCTTCGGGCGGGACGGCTCGAACTTTTCCGCCGCGACGGCGATGCTGCCGCTGATCCCGCCGGAGCGGGTCGCCGAGCCCGCCTGCTCCTTGCCCTTCACCATGCTCGCCAATCCCTCGCGCAGGCCGCCGCCCGCGCTGGTCGAGGCCATGCTGGAGGCGGGGTTGCGGCCCTATCCCGACGTGCTGGCGGAGCTCATCCGGCAGGTTCCGCCCGGTGCGGAGGGGGATGGCGCCTTTCGCCGGCTCGCGGCGCTGGACCTCGGCGCCGTCGCCGCGGATTCGCGCGACGGCACGCGGCGGCGGATGCCGGTGCTGGCGCAGCTTGGCGAGGACGTGCTGGCGGAGCGCGCCGCGCGCGCCGAGCCCTTGCTCGGCCGTTGGGCCACATTGGTCGAAGCCGTGCCGGACACCCTGGCCTGTGCCGTCCTGCCGCGCCCGGCCGTCAACGGCTGGCTCTCGATCGGCGAGGAGTCCCCCTGGAC
>NZ_JBFUIP010001229.1:0-552 GCF_056401815.1 Aminobacter sp. P4_D5
GCCCTGGCCGAAGCCGTGCGCGCGCATGCAAGGGACGCGCTGTTCGTCCATGCCTCGTCCGCCGAGGTCTATGGCCTCTCCTTCCGCGCCGGCACCGCGCTGGCCGAGGATGCGCTGCCGCAGCCCACCAACCCCTACGCCGCCTCCAAGGCCGCGGCCGACCTGGCGATCGGCGAGATGGCGCTGCGCGGCCTGCGCGCCGTCCGCATGCGGCCCTTCAACCACACCGGCGCCGGGCAGGCGGAGGCCTTCGTCGTCGCCGCCTTCGCCCGCCAGGTGGCGCTGATCGCGGCGGGCCGGCAGGAGCCGGTGCTGCGCGTGGGCGCGCTGGACCGCTGGCGCGATTTCCTGGATGTCGCCGATGTCTGCGCGGGCTATGTCGCCGCGCTGCGGGCGGCGGACCGGCTGGAGCCCGGCACGGTGCTCAACCTCGCATCGGGCCAGCCCCGGCGGGTCGGCGACATCCTGGGGGATCTGCTGCGGCTGGCCGGAATTGCCCCCGGGATCGAGGCGGAGGAGGCGCGCCTGCGGCCGACGGACGTGCTGTCCACC
>NZ_JBFUIP010001230.1:0-552 GCF_056401815.1 Aminobacter sp. P4_D5
GGCGAGGCCCAACTCCTTCGCCAGCTCGCGCTGCACGGCGATGCCCTGCGTGCCCAGCGAGGCCAGCGTGCCCGCCGCGCCGCCGAATTCCAGCTTCTCCACCCGGGGGCGGAGCTGGTCCAGCCGCTCGACCATGGTGAGGAGCGGCGAGAGCCACACCGCGACCTTGTAGCCGAAGGTGACCGGCAACGCGTGCTGCAGATGCGTGCGTCCGGCCATGATCGTCCCGCGATGGCGCTTCGCCAGCGCCGCCAGCGCGCCGTTCAGCTCCAGCAGCTCGGTGCGGATGAGCGCGAAGCCCTGCCGCATCTGGAGCACCACGGCGGTGTCCATGACGTCCTGCGTGGTGGCGCCCCAATGGGTCCAGCGGCCGGCCTCGGCGCCGGAGGCGGCGGTGAGCTGCTTCACCAGCCCCACGACGGGGTAGCCGGTGTTGCGCGTGGCATCCGCCAGCGCCGCGAAGTCGAGCTTGTCCACCGAGGCGGCCTCGGTGATGGCGTTGGCGGCCGCGGCCGGCACGATGCCGAGCTTGGACTGCGCGCGGGCCAGCGC
>NZ_JBFUIP010001231.1:0-552 GCF_056401815.1 Aminobacter sp. P4_D5
CCTCCCGCACCTTCAACATCCTGCCCGACCTGCACCTCATGCTGACCGAGGGGGGGAAGCTGCTCCAGGAGGACGGCGCCGCCATCGCCCAGGACTGAACGCGCCGTCTCCTCCCCGATCCCAGCACCCCCCAACGGACGGAGCCCATGCCCGACCTCAAGATCAGCGAGCTGCCGGCCGCGACCGCGGTGGCCGATAGCGACCTCACGCCCTTCGTGCAGGTCACCCCCACCCCTGCCACCAAGCGCGCCAGCCTCTCCCAGCTCCGCCGCGCAGTGCTGGCGGACCGCGGCGTCGACGTGCGCGACTTCGGCGCCATGGGCGACGGCACCACCAACGACGCGCCGGCCATCCAGGCCGCCATCAATGCCCTTGGCGCGGCCGGCGGCACGGTCAACCTCGGCGCGCGCACCTACCGGCTGAACTCGGCCATCACGATTTCCGGCAACGCCGTCCGCCTCCAGGGCGCGGGCTTCGCCGAGGGCGGGAACCCCGGCGACGGGACCTGGCTGACCGTCAGCTCGACCGCCTTCACGCCCATCACCTTCACGG
>NZ_JBFUIP010001232.1:0-552 GCF_056401815.1 Aminobacter sp. P4_D5
TCGTAGAGGCGCAGCACCTCGGCGAACTCACCGCGCTCCATGTGGAACATGGCCTGGTGCCAGGAGAGGTGGTGCAGCAGGTTGTTGCCGCCATCGAAATTCGAGGACAGGCCCGTGATCCAGCCGATGCCCTCGGCGCGGCGGCCCTGCATCTCCAACACATGGGCGACGGCATGCGCGGCCCAGAGATCGGCGGGGTCGCGGCGGATGGCTTCCCGGCCGGCGGCCTCGGCGACGACGAGGCTGCCGCATTCCTCATGCGCGAAGGCGCGGCAGGCGAGCAGCGAGCCGTAGCCCGGCACCTCCCCGTCCCAGTGCGGCAATGCGCGCTCGACGGAGGCCATCATCTCCGGCGCCTTACCCATCCAGAAGGCGGCGAAGTGGTGCAGGCGGAAGGCGAGGATGTCGCGCGGGTGTTCGGCGAGGAGCTCCTCCCAGATGGCGATGGYGCGGTCCTGCCCGCCCTCGGCCCAGGCGCCGAGCGCGGCCATGTGCATCTGCTCGCGGGGGTTGCCGCCGAAGGCTCGCGCCTGGTCGTGCGCGGCCTTGGCG
>NZ_JBFUIP010001233.1:0-551 GCF_056401815.1 Aminobacter sp. P4_D5
AAGGCGCAGATCCTGCTCGCGAAGGCTGCATGATCCGCGCGGTCCTGTTCGATTGCGACGGCGTCCTGGCCGACAGCGAGGGTGTGGCCAATGGCGTCGTCGCCGAGGAACTCACGGCGCTGGGCTGGCGCATGAATGCCCACGAGGCGCAGCACGAATTCCTCGGCATGGCTTTGCCCGACATGGAGCCGAAGATCGAGGCTCGCATCGGCAAGCTGCCGAAAGGCTGGTCCAGGGAGCTTGGCCGGCGCATCGAGATCGGCTTGTCCACTGGGCTGCGCCCCATTCCCGGCGCGGAAGATGCCCTGRAGGCCGTCGAGGCGGCCGGATTGCCCATGGCGCTCTGCTCCAATTCCTCACGCGGCGAGCTGGCGGTGAAGATGCGCGTCCTGGGCTTCGCGCGTTATTTCCAGGGCCGAATCTTCAGCTTCGAGGATGTGGAGCTGCCCAAGCCCGCGCCTGACCTCTACCTCGCCGCTGCCGGAGCCTGCGGTGCGAGGCCAGAGAATTGCCTCGTGGTGGAGGATAGCGCCACCGGCGCTGCGGCCGGC
>NZ_JBFUIP010001234.1:0-551 GCF_056401815.1 Aminobacter sp. P4_D5
CTTCTTCACCTTGTAGGCGAGGCCGCGCAGGCCCCAGTATTCGCGCTTCTGGACGTGGCCGCCCTGCTCGCCGAGGGTCGTCGCGACATTGTCGGCGATCGTCTCGACCTGCTGCTGAGTCACGTCATTGCGCGCGATGAACACGCATTCGTAGAGTGGCATGGGAGCTCCCTATGGCTGCTCAGCCCGGGCGGCCACCGGACATCGGAGCGCGCAAACGGGCATAGCCGCGGGCGTGCCAACGCCGACGGCAGGGTGGCGCGCAAGAAACATGACGGGCCCCGCCGGTCAATGGTTTTGTGGGGTTTTGTGCCCTCCGGCGCCGGGTGGCGCCTCCGGCGGCTTGGCTCCGCCGCGCTACCCAATCGCCCGGCCAAAAAGCCGGCTCGGCGGCGCCGGCCGCTGTGCGGCCGGATTCTCCTTGCGGGATGAACGCCTTGCGCCGCTGGCTACCTGGCCGCGCTGCGCGCCATTCCCAGCACCACCTGCCTGGCGATCACCTCATCCGGCAATCCCGTCGTCTTCGTCTGGCGCTCCGCGCGTAGCAGGGC
>NZ_JBFUIP010001235.1:0-550 GCF_056401815.1 Aminobacter sp. P4_D5
TTCCCACGCAGATCCGCGGCTACGCCCGATGATCATCGCGCGCACCCTCACCCTCTATATCGGCCGGCGGTTCCTGTCGGCGTCGGCGGCCATGCTGCTGGCGCTGACCCTGCTGGTCTCGATGTTCGACTTCATCGAGCTGCTGCGCCGTGCCGCCACGCGGCCGGACGCGACCTTCGGCCTCGTGGCCTCCATCGCCGGGCTGCGCATGCCCTTCGTGGGCATGCAGATCCTGCCCTTCGCGATCCTCCTGGGCGGCATCATCGCCTTCTGGCGGCTGACGCGTTCCTCCGAGCTGATCGTGGCGCGTGCGGCGGGCATCTCGGCCTGGGGTTTCCTCTCCGGCCCCTTGGTCGTCGCCATGCTCTTCGGGACGGCCGCCATCACGGCCATCTCGCCGGTCTCGTCGGCGATGCTGGCGCGCGCGGAACGGCTGGACGCCTCCTTCCTGCGCGCCGGCGGCGGCGTGACGGCGCTGGCCGGCGGCCGGCTCTGGCTGCGCCAGGCGGATCGCGGGCTGGAGGCGAACGGTGTGGCCATCCTGTCCGGC
>NZ_JBFUIP010001236.1:0-550 GCF_056401815.1 Aminobacter sp. P4_D5
TCGTCACCATCGACGGCGACGATGCGCGCGACTTCGACGACGCCGTCCATGCCGAGCCGGAGGCGGATGGCTGGAAGGTCGTCGTGGCGATCGCCGACGTGGCCCATTACGTCACGCCCAATTCGGCCCTGAACCGCGAGGCCTGGACGCGCGGCAATTCCTGCTACTTCCCCGACCGCGTCGTGCCCATGCTGCCCGAGGCGCTGTCCAACGGCTGGTGCAGCCTCAAGCCGAAGGAGGAGCGGGGCTGCCTCTTCGTCGAGATGCGCTTCGACAAGGCGGGCACCAAGACGAGCCATAAGTTCGGCCGCGGCCTGATGCTGAGCCATGCCCGGCTGACCTACGAGCAGGTCCAGGCCGCCGCGGATGCCGGCGAAGACCCCGAGGGCCTCGCGGAAGGCCATATCGCCCGCCTCTACGAGGCCTTCCGCGCCTTGCTGGCCGCTCGCGAGCGTCGTGGCACGCTGGACCTCGACCTGCCCGAGCGGCGCGTCCTGCTGGATACGGAGGGCAACGTCACCGCCGTCATCCCCCGCCCGCGCCTCGACAG
>NZ_JBFUIP010001237.1:0-550 GCF_056401815.1 Aminobacter sp. P4_D5
GGGCAGGCGCGTCGTCCATGCCGGCCTGGCGGCTCGAGGCGGAGCTGGCGGGCGCTCGGCTCCGCGCCGCCCAGGACCGCGCCAGGGCCGAATTGCAGCTGGCCGCGGCAATCCTGGAGCGGGATGCGGTGACCCACTCGACGGCTTGGCGCGCGACCGGCCCGCTCCGGCGCGTGGTCGCGGCCCTGCCGCCTGTCCTGCTGGCCGGCCTGCGCCGGGGCGCGAAGCTCCTCTTCCCCTCTCCACCAGGGCCCGTATCCATGACACCGGGTCCGGCCCCGCCTGGCCGATCCGGAAGCGCCGCCTGCGACGTCTCGATCCTGATCGTCAGCCGTGACGCCGTAACGACGAGCCGCTGCGTCGGCCGGATACCGGCCGCCACCGAGGACATCGCCCACGAGATCCTGATCGCGGATATCGCCGGCGACCCCGCCGGCCTGGCCGCTCTCCGGCGCGTCGCGGCCGACACGCCCGCGACGAGCGTGGTGCCGCTGGGAGCGCATCGCCATTCCGGCGAGGCCAACAACCTTCTGGCCGAGCAGGCCCGGGG
>NZ_JBFUIP010001239.1:0-550 GCF_056401815.1 Aminobacter sp. P4_D5
GGCTGATCCAGCGCAACCCGCTGCTGCTGGGGGCCGACAACTGGCCGGTGGAATGCGCACCGTCAAAGACCATGCCCGCCGCATCGCTGCCGGTGCACCAGATCGCGCTGGTGGTGAACGGCGTGCACCTTCTGGAGAACATGAAGCTGGACGAGCTGGTGGCCGCCAACCGCAGCGAGTTCTGCTTCGTGATGCAGCCGCTGCGCATGCAGGGCTTCACCGGCAGCACGGTGGCGCCGGCCGCGCTGTTCTGAGCGGCTCCGCCCCGCGGCGGCCAGTTCTGCCGCGGGGCGGTTCGTGCCTATCATGGCGCAGCATCACGGGAACGTGCATGGCGCGTCTGGGTCCTCCTCTGCCTCCCCGCCTCCTCGCCCGCGCTGTGGGTGCGGCGATCGGCGACTGGCTCTGCCGGCTGTTCCGCGTCTCGGAATGGCCGCGCGCCCCCCACTTCCGGCTCGACCGACTGCAGGCCCATCGGCGCAATGCCTCCGCCGACGAGATCCGCGCCCTCTGCCATGCCGTGCCGTTCGGCGACGACACGGTGCTGTGC
>NZ_JBFUIP010001240.1:0-549 GCF_056401815.1 Aminobacter sp. P4_D5
CCCTATGGCGGCGACGCGATTGTCCCGGCGCCGCCGCTCCTGGGCTTCCGCGCGATGCTCGCCTCGCCGCTGGTGGCGCTGCGCGAGGCCTCGGCCTCGCCGACCTTCTGGGTGCTCTTCGCCACCTTCTTCATCTGCGGCGCCAGCACCAACGGGCTGGTGCAGACGCATTTCGTCTCGCTCTGCGGCGATTTCGGCATGGTGCCGGTGGCCGCTGCGAGCGTGCTGGCCATGATGGGCATCTTCGACTTCTTCGGCACGATCGGCTCGGGCTGGCTATCCGACCGCTATGACAGCCGCTGGCTGCTCTTCTGGTATTACGGGCTGCGCGGGCTTTCGCTGCTGGACCTGCCCTTCACGGATTTCTCGATCTACGGGCTCTCGCTCTTCGCGATGTTCTATGGGCTGGACTGGATCGCGACGGTGCCGCCCACGGTGAAGCTGGCCGCCGAGCGCTTCGGCGAGAAGACCAACCTGGTCTTCGGCTGGATCTTCGCGGGGCATCAGCTCAGCGCGGCCTTCGCGGCCTTTACCGCGGGCTACACGCGC
>NZ_JBFUIP010001241.1:0-549 GCF_056401815.1 Aminobacter sp. P4_D5
CTGGAAGGCTCTCCGCCATGACGTTCCCTCGGCGACGGAAACCGCCGCACGGCGCGGCATATCGTTGGTGGGTGCACCGCTCGCTCAGGTGTTCCGCACGGTTCAGGCAGGTCATGCCGGACGATTGTCCTTCGTGCGGCTCTGGCGAGGTCCGCTGGAGGATGGAGCGGCGCTGGGCGGGCAACGCGTCGGCGGCATCTACCGCTTTCCCGGCGGCGAGATGGAGAAGGTTCGGCAGGCCGAGGCAAGCGATCTCGTCGCTCTGGGCCGATTGGATGGCATCCGTACCGGGGCTACCCTGGGTGGCGACCTCCTCCCTTTTCCGGAACCGCCTCCGCCGGTCTTCGCATTGAGCATCGTCTCCGAGGAGCGCACTGCCGAGCTGCGCCTCTCCACCGGCCTGCAGCGGTTGACCGAGGAGGATCCAGCACTGACGGTGACCCAGGACGCCGAAAACGGCATGACCATTCTCGGAGGTCAGGGCGAGATACATCTCCGCGCCGCGCTCGACCGCCTGATAGCGTCGACGGGGATCAAGCTGCGCACGGC
>NZ_JBFUIP010001242.1:0-549 GCF_056401815.1 Aminobacter sp. P4_D5
AGGCCAGCACCAGGGGCCCGAGGTCGAAGCCGGCGCGGCGCAGCAGGCCAGCACCAGGGGCCCGAGGTCGAAGCCGGCGCGGCGCAGCAGGAAGCCCAGGATGCCGAAGACGGCAGCCAGCAGCACGTCGAACTGGTTCAGCCCGGTGCTCCAGGTGCCGATCACGCAGATCAGCAGGATGGACGTCGCCATGAAGCGCCGCGGCACCTCCAGCGCGCGCACGAAGAAGCCGACGAAGGGCAGGTTCAGCACGAGCAGGATGAAGTTGCCGAGATACATGGAGGCGATGACGCCCCAGTAGAGCTCCGGCTGCCGCTCCAGGATCATCGGCCCCGGCTGCACGCCATGCACCAGCAGCGCGCCCAGCAGCAGCGCCGTCACCGCATTGGAGGGGATGCCGAGCGTCAGCAGCGGGATGAAGGCGCCCGCCGTGCCGCTGTTGTTGGCGGCTTCCGGCCCGGCCACGCCCTCGATGGCGCCCTTGCCGAACTCGTCGGGATACTTCGTCAGCCGCTTCTCCACCGCATAGGAGAGGAAGGAGGCCAGCAC
>NZ_JBFUIP010001243.1:0-549 GCF_056401815.1 Aminobacter sp. P4_D5
CCAGGTCCGCACGCCGTAGCCGACCACCAGCGCGTTGGCCGCGAGCGACCCCACGATCGCCACCACCGGCTGCAKCCAATCCAGCTTCCAGAATCCGAAGATCACCAGCGCCAGCCACATGCCGAAGGAGAAGCGGCCCAGCAGCCGGAAGGCCCGGTCCGCCGGCGGATATTCCGGCCGCAGCCCCGGCGTGCTGCACCGGTTCTCGATCATCCCGGCCACGCCGAGGAACAGCATCGCGAGGAAATAGAGGTTCATCCGAAGGCTTATGTCCGACCCTGCCGCACTTGCGAAGGCCGGCCGGGCGGGCGAACACTCGCAGAGTCGCCCTGAAGGACCCTCGCGTTGAAGAAATTCGCCTCCACCGAACGCTACATCGCCCCGCGCGAGCTGGAGGTGGCCGTCAACGCCGCCGTGGCGCTGCAGCGCCCGCTGCTGGTCAAGGGCGAGCCCGGCACGGGCAAGACGGTGCTGGCCCAGGAGATCGCCCGCAGCCTCGGCCTGCCGCTGATCGAGTGGCACATCAAGTCGACCACCAAGGCCCAGCAG
>NZ_JBFUIP010001244.1:0-549 GCF_056401815.1 Aminobacter sp. P4_D5
GTCGCGCCCTTCGTCGGSCTSTTCGGCACGGTCTGGGGCATCATGRACAGCTTCACGGGCATCGCGGCCAGCAACGACACGAGCCTTGCCGTCGTGGCGCCGGGCATCGCCGAGGCGCTGYTSGCCACCGCSRTCGGCCTCGTSGCSGCCATCCCCGCGGTCATGGCTTACAATCGCTTCGTCGGCGGGCTGACCGGGGCGCGGCAGGAGGCGATCAGCGCCGCCTCGGACCTCGCGCTGCGGCTCAGCCGCGCTCCGCGCCAGCGGCCGGCCGAGTAGCGTCGTCATGGCGATGAGCGGCCCCGGCCCGTCGGGCGACGACGACGAGGAAAGCGCCGGCACGGCGATGTCCGACATCAATGTCACGCCCTTCGTCGACGTGATGCTGGTGCTGCTCGTCATCTTCATGGTCGCGGCGCCGATGATGATGGTCGGCGTGCCCGTGCAGCTCCCGCGCACCGCAGCAGCACGCGTGTCGCAGACCGCGCCGCCGGTGGTGGTGAGCGTGAGCCGCGACGGCCAGGTCTTCCTCCGCTCGGAGCCCGTCGC
>NZ_JBFUIP010001245.1:0-549 GCF_056401815.1 Aminobacter sp. P4_D5
CCCCGAACATTCAGGCGGTCAGCTTGTTGAGGGCGTCCTCGAAGGACAGCTCCTCCCGCTCGCCCGTCATGCGCCGCTTGAGCTCCACCTTGCCGGCGGCCGCGCCGCGCGGCCCGATGATGGCCTGCCAGGGGAAGCCCATCAGGTCGGCATCGGCGAACTTCACGCCGGCGCGATCCGAGCGGTCGTCGTAGATGGCGTCGTCCGGCATGGCCGCGTGCAGCTTCTCGCAGAGCGCGTCGCAGGCGGCGTCGCCGACCTTCAGGTTCAGGATCGACAGCTTCCAGGGCGCCACCGCGTCGGGCCACTTGATGCCGTTCTCGTCGTGGTTCGCCTCGATCAGTGCCGCCACGAGGCGCGAGACGCCGATGCCGTAGCTGCCCATCTGCGGATGCACAGGATTGCCGTCCGGCCCGGCGACGGACAGGCCGAGCGGCTCGGAGTACTTGGTGCCGAAGTGGAAGATGTGGCCGACCTCGATGCCCTTGCCCTCGCGCCGGCTGGCGGTGTCGACGGCCGACCAGGCGGCCTCGTCATGCATCTCCTCGG
>NZ_JBFUIP010001246.1:0-548 GCF_056401815.1 Aminobacter sp. P4_D5
TCGCCGCGCCCGCGCGCACGCCGCAGCCGATCGTGGACCGGCTGTCGCCGCGCCCGCGCGCACGCCGCAGCCGATCGTGGACCGGCTGGCTTCGTTGGTCTCCGGCTACTTCTCCCTGCCTTCGACCCGCACGCGCATGGCCGAGATCGGCCTCAGCACCGCGCCGCAGACGCCTGCGGAGTTCCAGGACTTCATCCGCGCCGAGATCGTGAAGTGGACGGCCGCCGCACGCGAGGCGGGCATCGAGCCGCAATGACGGACCAGCCGATCGTCGACGCGCATCACCACCTCTGGCGGCTGGCTGCGGTGCCATGGCTGAAGGGGCCGCAGGTGCCCCGCATCTTCGGGGATTACGGGCCGCTGCGGCGCGACCACGGGATCGAGGAATATCTGAAGAACTGCCGCGCGCAGGGCGTGGTGAAATCCGTCTTCATCCAGATCAACGTGGCGCCCGGCGCCGAGGCCGAGGAGGTCGAGTGGGCGCAGTCGATCGCCGATCTCAACGGTTTCCCGCAGGGCATCGTGGGCTATGCGGACCTCGCCGCGCC
>NZ_JBFUIP010001247.1:0-548 GCF_056401815.1 Aminobacter sp. P4_D5
CATCGGCGCCGTACTCGCCGCGCTGATAGAGCGTCTCGATCAGCGTCTCATGACTCGTGCCGGGCATGAGCAGGTTTTGCGGCAGGTCCAGCATCTCGTGCAGCTTGGCGTTGGAGGCGACGACCGTGCCAGCCGCGTCGAACAGCATGATGCCGTGGCGGATGTTGCCCAGCATGACGCCCAGGATCTCCGCGCGGCGCGCGGCCTCCGCCTCGGCCCGCACCACCGCCGTGACGTCGGTGAGCGAGATGACGAAGCCGCCGTCCGGCGTGGGGTCGGAGTTGACGATGAGGACGCGCCCATCCTCAGCCGTGCGCTGGTTGCGATGCGAGAGCCGTCGGTCCAGCTCGGCCATGCGCCGCAGGTTGCGCCGCCCGTCCTCCCCGACGCCGAAATTGCCGGTCCGCCCCTGGACGACGAGATTCTCGTCCAGGGTATGGCCGATGCAGGCATCCAGGTCGCCGATCTCGGTCAGCTCGGCGGCCAGGGCGTTGAAGGCCACCAGCCGCCGGTCCGCGCCGTAGAGCATGATCCCCGAGGTGTTGTTC
>NZ_JBFUIP010001248.1:0-548 GCF_056401815.1 Aminobacter sp. P4_D5
GGCGTCGCGTGCTCGAAGGCGGCGGGCTTCATGCGAGGGCGGCCAGGATGCGCTCGGGGCTGGCGGGCAGGTCGGTCACCTCGCGGCCCAGATGCGCGATGGCATTGTTGATCGCGTTCACGATGGCTGCCGGCGGGCCGATGGCGCCGCTCTCGCCGATGCCCTTTTGGCCGAAGCGGCTGAGGGGGCTCGGCGTCTCCATGTGCAGGATCTCGATGTCCGGCACCTCAGCGGCGCCGGGCAGCAGGTAGTCCACGAAGGTGGAGGCGAGCGGCTGGCCGGAGGCATCGTAGGGCATCTCCTCCAGCAGCGCGGTGCCGATGCCCTGCGCCACGCCGCCCAGCACCTGACCATCGGCGATGAGCGGGTTCAGCAGGACGCCGCCATCCTCGACGATCACGTATCGCGTGAGGGACACATGCCCCGTTGCCGCGTCGAGCTCGATCTCCACGGCATGCGAGGCGTAGCTGAAGGTGCCCGTGTCGCGCTTCGTCTTGTGACCGACGGTGCATTCCAGCCCCTCGGCCTGCATCCGCTCGGTGAGGTTC
>NZ_JBFUIP010001249.1:0-548 GCF_056401815.1 Aminobacter sp. P4_D5
GCACGYGCCCTATCGCGGCGGCGGGCCGGCCACGGCGGACCTGGTGGCCGGCCATATCCAGCTCATGTTCGGCAATGCCGGCTCCACCCTGCCTTATGTGCGAGAGGGCCAGCTCCGGGCCATCGCCGTCACCTCGGCGCAGCGTGCGCCCTATTTGCCGGACGTGCCGACCATCGCGGAATCCGGCSTGCCCGGCTTCGCCATCGACGAGTGGTACGCCTGCCTTGGCCCGGCGGGCATGCCCGCGCCGGCGGTGGAGCGGCTGAACTCGGCGCTGATGGGCATTGTCGGCCAGCCCGCCGAGCGCGCACGGCTGCTCGACCTGGGCGTCGAGGTGGTAGGCGGCACGCCCGAGGAATGCGCCAGCTTCATGGCCGAGGATGTCGAGAAGATCGGCCGCGTGGTCCGCGAGGCGCGGATCCGGGTGGAATGACGAGGGAAGAGGCACAGACATGAGAAGACGCGATCTCCTGGGCACCGGGCTGGTGCTGGCGACACCCACCATCGTCGCAGCGCAGACCTTCCCCTCGCGGCCCATCCGGCTGATC
>NZ_JBFUIP010001250.1:0-548 GCF_056401815.1 Aminobacter sp. P4_D5
GGCCGAGGTAGTTGCCGAGCGTGGACCAATGGCCCTGGCCCATGGTCTCCCGAAGCCCCTCGGGGCCCTCGGCATCGCGGCCCGGCGCGTAGAAGGGCAGCGGATAGAAGGGCGAGAGGAAGAGCGGATACTCGTCCATCAGCACCGACCACTGCCGCGCGTAGAAGGTCCGCTGCGCCAGCAGCTGGAGCAGCTTCTTCATGTCCACCGTGGGCGTGCGGCGGTAGTTCTGCTCGAAGACGCCGGCGATCGCGGGCGAACCGTACTTGGCGATGTCCTCGGCCATCAGGGCGTAGCTTTCGGTCATCAGCGCGGTGCGGCCCTCGAACTGGATCTCTCGCAGCGAGGGCGGCGCGACCTCCTCCACGACATAGCCTGCCTCCGTCAGGGCGGCCTTCGCGTCGAGCAGGGCCTTCTCCACCTCCGGATGCAGCGGCAGGTCGGGCGCCTCGAGGCTGAAGCCGACCTTGATCGGACCTTCCAGCGCCGCGCCCCGCCACGGCAGGGGCACATGGAAGGGGTCGCGCGCATCGGGCGCGATCATCGCG
>NZ_JBFUIP010001251.1:0-548 GCF_056401815.1 Aminobacter sp. P4_D5
GCCGTGCCCTATGGCCGGCACATGGCGCGGATCGTCCTGCTGGAGGGCAGCACGGTCGCCCTGCACGAGGCGGGCGAAACGCGCGTCCACGAGAATATCGGCCGCGAGCCGCGCAACACGATGACGCCCGGCCCGCGCATCGCCCGCGCGCTGTTGCCCAACCAGTTCGGCCCGCGCGCGGGATTGCTGGGCCGCGCGCTGATCCGCTCCTCGGTGATCGCGGGCGCGCTGGAGCGCGTGCTGGCGCTGACGGTGGACTGGGCCAACACGCGCAAGCAGTTCGGCCGCGCGATCGGGAAATTCCAGGCTGTGCAGCAGCAGCTCGCCGCAATGGCGGGCGAGGTCGCGGCCGTCAGCGTCGCCGTCAGCCAGGCCGCCCGCGCCGTGGACGCGCACGGTCTTGCCGGCGCCGCCTTCGAGATCGGCTGCGCCAAGATCATCGCCGGCGAGGCCGCGACGTTCGGGGCCGCCACCGCGCACCAGGTCTTCGCCGCCATCGGCATCACCGAAGAGCACGAATTGCACCACTTCACCCGCCGCCTCTGGTC
>NZ_JBFUIP010001252.1:0-548 GCF_056401815.1 Aminobacter sp. P4_D5
TCATCCATCCGTAGGCCTGACCCCGGCTCAGGTGTCCAAGATKTCGCCCGTCGCGWGGGSRSAAAAATTTTCTCGCCGCAGGGCGATACGASGSGCGYGTGACGCTCGGCTGGGGGGCCAGGGGGTGGATACGCCASCTCGAGCGCCGGTGCCMGCGMCGCTGCCCGCGGCGGGCGCCTCGCCCAGTTGCAGCCCTGCTAGAGCCTCGCCTGCAGCACGAGGGCCATGTCCCCTCCATCGCGCCAGGTGCTGCTGGGTGACGTCCTGGCGGTGCCGGTGGGCGCGCGCCGCGCGCGAGGCGRGCATCGAAGTCGGTTTGTATCAATTGAGGCATGCGGCCGTCTGCCGGCTGATCTTGCGYGGCGTGCCAATGCGGTTGATCGCGGCAGCTCTCGACACAAGCTCGCCGATGATCGAGGCGAGCTATTCCCGCTTCATCAGCACTCTCGGTGAAAGCGCGATGGTCGCGGATGCCGCCGATTTCGGGAACTGAGAGGGCAGGCGCCGCCGAGGCCCGGGCGGGCTTCCTGGGCGTGCCAGTGGAGGCC
>NZ_JBFUIP010001253.1:0-548 GCF_056401815.1 Aminobacter sp. P4_D5
GTCAGAGGCAAGACCATCGTCGCCGCCGAGGCCGCGAAGGCGATGCGCGACGGTATCGCGCTGACGACGACGCTGCTGCTGAAGGACACCTCCCACCGCACGGCCTTCCCGGTCTTCACTGCCGGCGCGGGCCTGAACGACCTCGCCTTCCAGGGCGCGGCCGACTTCCTGATCATCCCCGATCCGGCCACCTTCAAGGTCCTGCCCTGGGCGCCGCACACGGGCTGGATCCTCTGCGAGGCGCATTTCGCCGATGGCCGTGTGGCGCCCTATTCCTCGCGAGGCGCGCTCAAGAAGCAGCTGGCCGCCGCCGAGGCGCTGGGCTTCGACTACATCACGGGCATCGAGGTGGAGTTCCACCTTTTTAAGCTGCTCGACCCCAAGCTGGCGCCCGAGGATTCCGGGCAGCCCGGCACGCCGCCGGACGTCGCGCTCCTCACCCAGGGCTACAACTACCTGACCGAGCTCCGCTACGACCAGCTCGACCCTGCACTGGAGATCCTGCGGCGCGAGATCCAGGCGCTCGGCCTGCCGCTGCGGTCCATGGA
>NZ_JBFUIP010001254.1:0-547 GCF_056401815.1 Aminobacter sp. P4_D5
GTAGACGCCCACGCGCCCGGCCACCAYGTCCGTGATGGCCGGTGCGGTGCCGCGATAGGGCACGTGCTCCATCACGATGCCGGCGCGCATCTTCAGCAGCTCGCTCGCCAGGTGCGGCCCGCTGCCGATGCCGGAGGAGGCGTAGGTCACGCGGCCGGGATTGGCCCGGCAATAGGCCAGGAAGCCCGCAAAATCCTGGGCTGGCACCGCTGAGGATGCCGTCAGGAAATAGGGCGTGATGGCGAGCGAGGCGACGGGGCTGATGTCGCGCAGCGTGTCGTAGGGCAGGTTCGGATTGAGCGCGGCGCTCCCCGACGTGCCGTTCGTGCCGATCAGCAGCGTGTGGCCATCCGCCGGCGAGCGCAGGACGAAGGCTGTGCCGATGCTGCTGTTGGCGCCGCCGCGGTTCTCGATGACTAATTGCTGCCCGAGCGTGGCGCTCATCCTGTTGGCGAAGATGCGCGCGATCGCGTCGGTCGGCCCGCCCGTCTCGAAGGGGACCACGAGGCGGACCGGCTGGCTCGGGAAGGCCTGCGCGCGTGAGGAC
>NZ_JBFUIP010001255.1:0-546 GCF_056401815.1 Aminobacter sp. P4_D5
GCCCTGCTCTTCGGGCACGGCCCCGGCGGCAATGGCAAGTCGGTGTTCCTCAACACCGTGGCGAACATCCTCGGCGACTACGCGACCACGGCCGCCATGGACACCTTTACGGCCAGCCTCGCCGATAGGCACCCGACCGACCTCGCCATGCTCCGCGGTGCCCGGCTGGTGACCGCATCGGAGACGGAGGAGGGTCGCACCTGGGCCGAGAGCCGCATCAAGCAGATGACCGGCGGCGACCTCATCGCGGCGCGCTTCATGCGGCAGGACTTCTTCACCTTCCGTCCGCAGTTCAAGCTCACCATCATCGGCAACCACAAGCCACGCCTGAAGAACGTGGATGAGGCGATGCGCCGGCGCTTCAATCTCGTCCCGTTTATTCACAAGCCGGCGAATCCCGACCGTGATCTCGAGTTGAAGCTTCGCCTCGAGTGGCCGGGGATCCTGGCCTGGATGATCGAGGGCTGCCTTGCCTGGCAGGCGGATGGCCTGACGCGGCCCAAGGTGGTGATCGCGGCGACGGCGGAATACTTCGATGCACAGGAC
>NZ_JBFUIP010001256.1:0-546 GCF_056401815.1 Aminobacter sp. P4_D5
GCGGTGCTGCCCTCGCGGCCGGGATCGTCCACGCCGATCTCGGCGTAACGCGCGGGGTCGGAGGTGCGCTCCTCCACGAGGCGGAGCTCGGTGAGGCCGGTCAGCAGCTCGCGGATGCGCTCGCCGCGGGCGGGGTAGCCACCGGACTGCTCGATGCGCCAGGCGTCGCCGTCGCGGACGAGCGTTGTGGCCTGGCCGTGGCGGACCATCTCGATCTTCTGCGCATTCGCCAGCCGCGGCGCCAGGCCGGGGAAGGCGAGGTTGCCCGGGACGAAGACGCCCTCCGACTCGTTCTGCGGCTTGAGCAGCCAGGCGCCGCCGAAGACGACGACGGTCGCCCCGCCCAGCAGCAGCAGTCCGCGACGCCCGATCATGCGCGGGCCGCCGCGCGACGGCGGCTCCTCACCACGGCGAGGCCGATCGCGAAGAGCGTCAGCAGCACCGGGACAAAGGCGATGTTGAAGACGCGGAGCCAGAATTCCAGCTTGTTGATGTCCTGCCGGAGCTCCAGCTGCACCGCGCGAAGCTGGCGGCGCGTGGCGGCGA
>NZ_JBFUIP010001257.1:0-546 GCF_056401815.1 Aminobacter sp. P4_D5
CCGATGCGCCGGGCATCGACCAGCATCGCCGTGAGCCAGCGCGTCGCGCGCGACCAGCCGGGCTCCGGCATGAAGGAGAGGCCGGGCATGGCGCCCAGCGCGTCGGCATAGCGCGCGAAGATGGCGCGGCGGGTCTCGACGCGCTCCTCCAGGCTCGGCAGCTGGGCCAGGCCGACGGCGGCGAGGACCGAGCTCATGGCGTAGTTGAAGCCCGTCGTCTCGTGCTGGTAGTGCGCCGCCGGCTCCTTGGCCTGGGTGGCGAGGTGGCGGGCGCGCTCGATCAGGGATTCGCTTGCGGAAAGCAGCGCGCCGCCGCCCCCGGCGGTCACGATCTTGTTGCCGTTGAAGCTCACCGCCACGAGGTCGGCGCCATGGCCGGCGGGCTTGCCGTGCTGGCGCCCGCCCAGCGCGCAGGCGCTGTCGGAGAGGACGGGCACGCCCCAGCGGGCGCAGGCGGCGCGGATCGCTTCCATGTCGGAGGGCTGGCCATAGAGGTCGGCCGGCACGACCACCCGTGGCAGGCGGCCGCGGCGGGCGGCGGCCGAC
>NZ_JBFUIP010001258.1:0-546 GCF_056401815.1 Aminobacter sp. P4_D5
TCACGTAACTGCGGGAGCTTCCGAGCTCTGAGGCTCACCCAGCGGGCAGCCTCCTCGAGAGACTGAAATTCGTCCCGCGCCAGACACTCATCCAGGAGGGCAGCGATGAATGCCCGCTGCACCGACGCAGCCGATGGTATCGGTTTTCTTCCAGGCCCGTCCTGTCTTGGTGCGGCGAAGAGTGCCCCGATCCGCTTGCCGGCTTTGATATCGGACAATCCGAGCTCAAGGCGCTGGAGTGCGGCATACTCCTCCGGTTGGGCACCACATTTTTGGATGAGGTTGATAACGGCCGCGAGTGCGGCCATGACACCTTCATTGTCGCCCTGCCCTTCCGCATCATCCTTGGCGAAAGTTCGACCCGCTTCCTCAAGTGCTACGCGGAACTCGTTCCAAACGTCCGGTGTCGGCGAATTCATCCTGTTCCCCCCGCTGTTTTCGCCGCCTGAGCAGGACGCCCTCGTCCTCCTCTGACAGTGACGGCAGCTTCGAGCATCTTGCCGGCGACGGCGAACAGCTCCTCCGTTTCTACGAGCGCCTTGCCAT
>NZ_JBFUIP010001259.1:0-546 GCF_056401815.1 Aminobacter sp. P4_D5
CCCCACGGGCTCGTAGCTGTCGCGGATCAGCAGCGCACTGATGTCCGGCGAGAGTATCGCTGCGGAGAACTCCCGGTGCAGCCTGGCCAGAATCTCCGGCGGCAGGTTCGCGGGCCCCAGCATGCCATACCAGCTCTCCGTCTCGAAGCCCGGCAGGGTCTTGTTCAGCGTCGGCATGTCCGGCGCGATGCGCGGTGGCTTCGCGCTGGTGATGGCCAGCGCGCGCATCTGCCCGCTCGCGACATGCGGCGCCACCGCCGGCAGGCCCAGCAGCGTGATGTCCACCCGCCCCGCCAGTAGGTCCGTCACGACCGGCGCCGCACCCGTATAGGGTACGTGGGTGAAGCGGATGCCGGCCGCGGCCGCGATCATCTCGCCGAAGAGATGCACCGTGCTTGCGATCCCGATGGAGCCGAGATTCACCTCGCCGGGCCGCGCCTTCGCATAGTCGATCAACTCCTGGGCCGTCGTGACCGGCAGGCTCGCGCGCGACGCCAGTACGGAGCCCTGCCCCAAGATGCGCGTGATCGGCGTGAAGTCACGGAT
>NZ_JBFUIP010001260.1:0-546 GCF_056401815.1 Aminobacter sp. P4_D5
GCGGGGGGCGAGGAATTCGCCCTCTCTCGGCCCAGCGTGCTGCGCGACGCGGCCGGCTGGCACATGTGGTATTGCCGCCGCTATGCTGAATATTGCCTGGGCTACGCCCATTCGCACGACGGGATGAACTGGACTCGTGCCGACGCGATGGTGACCTTCCTGGAGAAGGATCCTTGCTGGGAGGAGGGTGTACGCACCTATCCGGCTGTGTTCGACCATGGCGACCGGCGCTATATGCTCTACAACGGGTCCGGCTATGGCCGTACGGGCTTTGGACTTGCGCTTCTCGAAGAAGACTGAACTGGACGGGCACGCATGGGATATTATGGAACGGACATGGCACAAAAATTAAGTCTCTCTGAGCAGATCTCGTTCAACTGGCCGACGTTGATCGGTTTCGAGTTCGCCTATCTCCAAGAAGCGCTGAATCGAGGCCGCCTTTCGGGCAATGGGGAGTTTTCCCGCCGCTGCCACGCGCTGCTCCAGGCCGGCACCGGCGCGCACAAGGCACTGCTAACGCATTCGGCGACCGCGGCACTGGAGATG
>NZ_JBFUIP010001261.1:0-546 GCF_056401815.1 Aminobacter sp. P4_D5
CCTCCTTCTCGCGCTGGCCGCCGCGCCCGAGGGCCATCCTCTCCGCAACCTCCTCGGCCCCATCTGCCGCGCCGCCCGCCGCGCCATCCGSCTKCGCGGCCTGCGCMTSATCSTCCTCGCCCGCCGCCTSAASCTGARGCGCGCCCTSCCRGSMCCGCCCTGGATGGKCSCCRATCCCGATTTGTCCGAAATCATCCATCGGCTGCCGATCGAGCRGCGMCTYTCGAACTGGCGCCRYAACAAACAGGCCGCCCTCGACTTCCTSCGCGGCCTGAAAACCCTCCACACCCTCGCCGGMGGCCGACGCTACATCCCCAGGCCCTTCCGSGARTGCTGGGTKTGAGCCCCGCCGCGCCGTCACCCCAGCCGGAACAGGACCCCCGCGACATCGGCGCCCTTCTCGCGCCGGAGCACCGCCTCCTGTCGCGCGACGACCGTGAAGCCGGCCGCCACCGCCAGGTCAGCCGCGTGGTCCGGGTTGTGCCGGTAGCGCAGCCCCTCGCCGAGCGCGACCTCGGCCTCGCCGGCCTCCAGGCTGAACACCGC
>NZ_JBFUIP010001262.1:0-545 GCF_056401815.1 Aminobacter sp. P4_D5
CTTCAACGCCCTCGCCGACGGCTATCCGATCCTGTCGGCTCCACGCTTCGCCGATCTCCTGTCCTGGTCCCCTCCCGCGCCGGAGCGCGAGCCCTTCCCGCCCGTGGAGGCGCGGGAGCCCCAGCTTGCCACGCCGCCTGGCCCCGCACCGACCCTTGCTCCCCGACCATGGGTCGAGCAGGCGCCTGCCGCAGCGGTCCCTGATCCCGTCACGACACCAGCCCCTCGGACTCGACCGGAGGAACGGGTCGTCGCCGAAAGCCTGGGCCTCGGTGCCGTCCGCCTCACCGGGACCAGCCAGGGCGACCGGCTCGTCGGGGGTCCAGGCGACGACCGGCTCGATGGACTGGCCGGCGACGACATCCTCGTCGGGGGAGCTGGACGCGACCTGCTCAACGGCGGTGCCGGCCACGACACGATCCGCTACGACCGCCTGCGCGCCGAGGTCGGCCTCGATATCCGCTTCCAGCGAATCAATCTGGAGGACGGCGAGGACCAGTATGACGGCATCGAGGTCATCGACCTGCGCGACGGCGACTGGATCC
>NZ_JBFUIP010001263.1:0-545 GCF_056401815.1 Aminobacter sp. P4_D5
ACCTCGCTGACCGCTGATGCAGTCGAGAAGCCCGGCGTGAAGACGAGGTCCACCGCCGCCGCATCCTCCAGCGTGTCGGCGGCGGCGCGCGACAGCAGGCCGCGCTCGACCGCGAGGTCGCGGATGCGGGCGGGGTCGATGCCCGCCCCGTCATCCGTCACCTCGATGATCACGCGGTCCGCATCCGGCCGCGCGATGAGGCGTATCGTTCCCGTCTCCGGCTTGCCCGCCGCCAGCCGCACCGCCGGGGCCTCCACGCCGTGATCCATGGCGTTGCGCAGGATATGCAGGAGAGGGTCGAAGAGCCCGTCCACGACGGACTTGTCCACCTCGACCTCGCCGCCCTCGATCTCCAGCGCGACGGATTTTCGCAGCGCGCTGGCGATGTCGCGGGCGAGGCGCGGGAAGCGGCCGAAGAGCGGCGCCAGCGGCACCAGCCGCACCTGGCCGACCGTGGCATGCAGGTCGCCCACAAGACGGTCGAGCTGCGCCTGCCGCGCCCGCAGCGACTGCCCGAGGATATGGCCTCCCGCCAGCTTCTCCGC
>NZ_JBFUIP010001264.1:0-545 GCF_056401815.1 Aminobacter sp. P4_D5
GGCTGGAAGCCGTAGACGAAGCCGACCGGCGCCTCCACCGCGACCTGCCGTGCGAGGACCTCGGGCACGCCCTCGCCGGCCGGCACGCGTGTCGCCGTGACCTCGCGGGAGGTGGGCGGCAGGTCGTTGGTCTCGGGGCGCGTCAGCACCTGGTCCTCCCTGGAGCGGGTCGCGGAGATTGGCACCGCGGCGGGCGTGGCGGAAGGGTTGCGTGTCCTCGCGTGCCGGGATGATCCTCGGCGAAACGGAGGGGCGGCATGATCCATTCTCGAACGGCTCGGCGGGCATGAGCCAGGCGCGTTTCTACCAGGGCGTCGGTCCCTTGCTCACCGTCTGGGAGCCGGATGCGGCGGCGCTCTCGCTGACACGGCGTTCCGAGGCAAGCCTTGCGGCCAATGTGCAGTATGTCTGGCGGCACCCAGGGCTGCCTGTGCTCTACGTCGCCACCAGCAATGGCGGGCCGCGCCAGGTCGGAAACCGGCACTTCCTCCAGGCCTTCCGGATCGAGCCCGGCAGCGGCGCGCTCAGCCCGCATGGTGCCATCA
>NZ_JBFUIP010001265.1:0-545 GCF_056401815.1 Aminobacter sp. P4_D5
CGCTCGGCCTCAGCGAAGAGTTCTTCCCCGGTGATGTCCTCATGTGCGTCGAAGTGGTCGCGCAGCTTCTCGAAGTGGCGCGGCAGGTCGGCGTTGAGGCGGTGCTTCTCCGGATCATTGCCCATCACATAGGTGCGGCCGACATCGGCCTCCCATTCCTCGAAGACTGGGCCCAGGTCGATGAAGACCATGTCGTCCGCCTGGATGTCGATGACATCCGGGTTGTCGGCCGCGAYGGTGAGCGTGTTGATCCCGGCGCGGACGATACGCTTGTGCCAGTGCTTCTCGACGTCGAAATCGCGGGAGGCCAGCCGGAAGATGTCCTCCTCGACCTCGCGCTCGCTGCGGCCGKGGGCGATGAGGCACTGGGCCTCGATCGCGTCGAAGAGCTGCTGGGCCTTCTCCTCCGCCCATCGCAGGGCGGTGAGGCGCTGGTTCTCGTCCAAGGCGGTAATCCCTCCGTTACGCTATATCTGATTGGATATAGCGTACCGCGCTGTCAATGCCGGGTTACCGCTCGGCGTCGACGGCCCGCCACTCATGGG
>NZ_JBFUIP010001266.1:0-545 GCF_056401815.1 Aminobacter sp. P4_D5
GGCCATGGCGATGCCGCGCATCATCGCCTCGTAGGTCACATCCATCAGCAGACGCGCCTTGGTGCTGGCGGCGCCCGCCACGTACATGCGGCTGGAATCGCCGTGCCAGCCGTCGAGCAGCGCGGTCACGTCGATGTTGAGGATGTCGCCGTCGAGCAGCACGCGCTCGCCGGGGATGCCATGGCAGACGACGTGGTTGATGGAGATGCAGGACGACTTGGTGTAGCCGCGATAGCCCAGCGTCGCCGGTACCGCGCCGCCCTCGACCATGTAGTCATGGCAGAGCTGGTCGAGATGGCCAGTGGTGACGCCGGGGCGCACATGCTCGGTGATCATGTCGAGGCAGGCGGCCGCCAGCGCGCCGGCGCGGCGGGCGCCCTCGAAGTCATCGAGCGTGTGACGGGTGATTCGGCGCGATTCGGCGCCCTGGTTGTCCATGTCGAAGACCGGCCTGCTGTACCTAGGGTTGCAGCGCAAAGATGCGCCCCAGGGGCGCCCGGTTCAACCCGGTTTCTCGCCGGCCTTGATCTCGACGGTGCCCAGGG
>NZ_JBFUIP010001267.1:0-544 GCF_056401815.1 Aminobacter sp. P4_D5
GGCCAACGCCTTCCTGCGCGGGCAGGTGGCGAAGTCGGTGCGGCTGAGATTTGCTCCCGCCCTGCATTTCCAGCCCGACGAGGCGCTCGATTACGCCCAGAAGATGGATGTGCTGATGAGGCAGCCCGAGGTGGCGCGCGACCTCAAGGGCGACGACAAGGCGGAGGAGGGTTGAGCGAAAGCTCTACCCAAGGCCACGGAACCGCGTAGAACCCGCGCTCAAACCCGGACCAACTTTACCAGACATGGCACGCAACTTCCGCAAGAAGCCCCGCGGTCGCGAGATCGACGGCTGGCTCATCATCGACAAGCCTAGCGGCATCGGCAGCACCGACGTCGTGAACAAGGTCAAGCGCGCCTTCGACGCGCAGAAGGCCGGGCATGGCGGCACGCTCGATCCGCTGGCGACCGGCCTGCTGCCCATCGCCTTCGGCCATGCCACCAAGACCGTGCCCTATGTCATGGACGGCACAAAGGTCTACCGCTTCACGCTGCGCTTCGGCGAGGCGCGCGACAGCGACGACGCCGACGGTGCGGTCATCGA
>NZ_JBFUIP010001268.1:0-543 GCF_056401815.1 Aminobacter sp. P4_D5
CATCCTCACCGCGATGAGCGGGGGATAAGGGCCCGGTTTCACGGTTCTGAAACCATTCCGTCATCGGTTCATCGCCTCTGGAGGGTAGGCCMACGCCCGCAGATTGAGTGAGGCGTGATGACTGAACGGCGCAACGTGCTGCTGATCGTCGTGGATCAGTGGCGGGCGGATTTTCTCGCAAATCTCGGCGCGGATTTCCTGCGGACTCCGAACCTCGACCGGCTCTGCCGCGAGGGCGTGACCTTCCGGAACCACGTCACGACCACCGTCCCCTGCGGCCCCGCGCGCGCGAGCCTGCTGACGGGCCTCTACCTGATGAACCATCGTGCCGTGCAGAACACGGTGCCGCTGGACGCGAGGCACACCAACCTCGCCAAGCAGCTGCGCCGCATCGGCTACGACCCGGCGCTGATCGGCTACACCACCACCACACCCGATCCGCGCGAAAGCAGTGAGCGCGATCCGCGCTTCACCTATCTCGGCGACCTCATGGACGGGTTCCGCAGCGTCGGCGCCTTCGAGCCGACGATGGACGGGTATTTT
>NZ_JBFUIP010001269.1:0-543 GCF_056401815.1 Aminobacter sp. P4_D5
ACATAGCGGCCCTGGCCGCGCAGCAGCCGTTGGTCCTCGCGGCGGCGGACGGAATGGCCGATGCCCATCGGGTTGGAAGAGGGGGTGATATCCATGAACAACCCTGGTCAGGCCGCGAGGTGGCAGGCGGCGGCGTGGCCCGAAGCGAGCTCACGCATGAGAGGGACCTCCACGCGGCATCGCTCGATCGCCATGGGGCAGCGGGGATGGAAGTGGCAGCCCGGTGGCGGGTCGAGCGGGCTCGGCGGCTCGCCCTTGAGCGCCTGGCGCTCCGCCCGGCTGCCGCCACGGCCGGGGAGGGCCGAGAACAGCACCTTGGTGTATGGATGGCGCGGGCCGGCCAGGAGCGAGGCCTTGCTGCCGATCTCTACGATGCGGCCGAGATACATCACCGCGATCCGGTGCGAGAGGTAACCGACCACCGCGAGGTCGTGCGAGATGAAGAGGTAGGACAGCCCGAACTCGCGCTGCAGCGAGCGCAGCAGGTTCACGATCTGCGCCTGGATGGACACGTCCAGCGCGGAGACGGCCTCGTCGCAGATC
>NZ_JBFUIP010001270.1:0-543 GCF_056401815.1 Aminobacter sp. P4_D5
GCCCCGCGGCGAGGTCGTGATAGGCGACGAAGACCATCTCAGCCCAGCGCGCCGAGAAGGCCTTGCCGCGGCCGCTGCTGCCGGCCTGGATCAGCACCGGCCGCCCCTGCGGGCTCCGCGGCACGGTGAAGGTTCCGTGGCTCTGCAGGTAGCTTCCCTGGAAATTCAGCCTATGCACCTTGTGGCCGTCGCCGAAGCGGCCCGTGGCCTTGTCGACGATGAGTGCGTCGTCCTCCCAGGCGTCCCAATGGGACAGCACCACCTCSACGAATTCGTCGGCGCGGTCGTAGCGCGCGTCATGCGCCATCGTCTCGGCATGGCCCATGTTCGCCGCCTCGCCGTCGTTCAGCGAGGTGACGACATTCCAGGCCGCGCGCCCGTTGCTCATGAGGTCCAGGGTCTGGAAGACGCGGGCGACGTGGAAGGGCTCGAAATAGGTGGTGGAGGCGGTCGAGCCCAAGCCGAGCCGGTTCGTCACGGCCGCCATCATGGTGAGAGTCACCACCGGGTCCATCTTCACGCAGCGGATGCCGTGCTCGATGG
>NZ_JBFUIP010001271.1:0-543 GCF_056401815.1 Aminobacter sp. P4_D5
ACATGGAGCTGCGCGTATCGCCCTGCGGCAGCCCCCGCCTCCGCCAAGTGGTGCTGCTGCTCCTGCAAGGCACCTGCCGCATTCTGGCCGCGGCCCATCACCTCGAGCTCTGCTACCTTCCGGGCGCGTGTGTCACTCAGAACCTCACGCTGGGCGCCGAAAGCGGCGATCTGTTCCTCAATCTCAACCAGGCGCGCCGCAGCAGCATCGACGTCGGCACCGACGGCTTCGGCACGGAGCGAGGCTTCGTCATGGCCATCGCCCTGCGCCCCCAGATCCTCTTCGAGCCTCTTGATGTCCGCTTCCGTCGCGTCACGACTGCGGGCTCGCTTGATCTCTGCCTCGAGAGAGGTGTCGTCCTCAACACCGGCAATCCGGCGGAGTTCCGTCAGCTTCCCGGCGGCATCTTCGCTGTTCCGCTGGGCGACCTTGAGTGCATCGCGGTGCTCCTGAATGCGCCTCGACAAGGCCTCCGCCTCTGTCTCTGCTTTCCGAGCCTCTCCCAGCTGCCTGATCAGGCGCATAGCCACTACGGTGGCTGAA
>NZ_JBFUIP010001272.1:0-542 GCF_056401815.1 Aminobacter sp. P4_D5
GCGCTTCTACGAGGCGCTTCTACGAGGAGCTGCTGGAACTGCCCCTGGTGCAGGACCAGGGCATGGTGCGCATCTACGGCGTGGACGGCGGCCGCGCCTATCTCGGCATCTGCCGCGCCCGCGGCCCGCGTCTCTCCGATGATCCGCGCATCACGGGCGGCGTGATGTTCACCCCGTGGAGGCGTGGCACGAATTCCTGACCGGCAAGGGATTGGAGCAAGGGATTGGACGTGCCGCCGCCCGCTTATTCCGAGGCGCACGGAATCACGCATTTCTTCTTCTGCGATCCCGCGGGCTACACGCTGGAGGTCCAGCGCTTCGAACGGCCGGACTGGCCTCGCATCTGATCGCAGCTTGAGTCCTAGAGCCTTTTTCGTTCGCAAGGGCTCACTGCAAAGCCTCTAGATTGTTGTTTTGACAGCATGCTTCACGCCTCCGGTGATTCCACCTGCGGCGATCATGCTCTAGATGTCGTTGCTACGGAGGTTGTCCCTCCGGGGCTGAGTTGAGAGGCTGTGGTTGCGAAGCCTTCAACCCCCAGC
>NZ_JBFUIP010001273.1:0-542 GCF_056401815.1 Aminobacter sp. P4_D5
GCTGCGCGAGGACGAGGCACATTTCGACTTCAACGTCACGCGCTGCCGCTATGCCGAGAGCTATCGCGAGATGGGGCTGGGCAAACTCGGCGCCGTGCTGTCCTGCAACCGCGACGGCGCCTTCTGCGAGGGCTACGACCCGAAGATGAAGCTGGAGCGCACACAGACCATCATGTCCGGTGCCACGCACTGCAACTTCCGGTATACGCGCGCCCCATGAGCACCACCGTCGAATACGTCGCCACCGACGCCGCTGGCTATGAGCAGAGCATGGGCCGCTGGAGCCGCCGGCTGGCGGCGCCGTTCCTCGATGCGCTCGCGCTGCCTGGGGGCCTGCGCGTGCTGGATGCCGGCTGCGGCACCGGCGCGCTGAGCGCGGCAATCCTGGAGCGCGACCCGGCCGCAAAGGTGACGGGCGTCGATATCGGCCAGGCCTATGTGGAGGCGGCCCGTGTCGCTATGCCGCAGGGGCGCTTCGAGCGGGGCGACATTCTTTCGCTGCCGCTGCCCACCGGCTCGCAGGACGCGGCGCTGGCGCTGCT
>NZ_JBFUIP010001274.1:0-542 GCF_056401815.1 Aminobacter sp. P4_D5
GTCCCGCGGCGTCGGCGGTGACGAAGAACTGCTCGTTGCCGCTGGAGACGTGGAAGGAGCAGTGCCCCGGCGTGTGGCCGGGAGTCGCGATGGCGCGGATGCCGGGCGCGACCTCCGCATCCGCCTCGAACATCCGCATCCGCGACCGCAGCGGCGCGAAGCGCCGGGCGGTGTTCGCAAAATTCCCGCGCTGGAACTGCGGGCTGCGCGCCTCGTTGGAACTGTCGCTCCACCAGGCCCATTCGGCTGATGGCACGGCGACCTCGGCATTGGGGAAGAAGGGCTGGTTCTCCCGCGTGGTGAGGCCGGTGATGTGGTCGCCATGGAAATGGCTGACGGCGACCAGCGTGACGTCCTCGGGCCGGAGCCCGGCGGCCGCCATGTTGCGCGGCAGGAGGCCGGTGCCCGGCGCCATCTGGCCCGCGCCCGTCCCGGCATCGAAGGCGACGAGGCCGCGGCCCGTGTTCACGAAGGTCACGATATAGGGGTTCATCAGCCCCCGCGTCGGCAGGGCTGCTCCTTCCAGCACAGCCCGCACCTCG
>NZ_JBFUIP010001275.1:0-541 GCF_056401815.1 Aminobacter sp. P4_D5
GCCTCCACCTGGTCGCGCAGCTCGCGATGCGAAAAGCCGTCGGCGGTGAAGCCGTAGATGATGCCGAAGGTCTCGCCGAAATCATCGTTGAAGCCCGGGCCGATCACGCCCTGCGGCAGCTGGCCGCGCATGTCGCCCACGCGCTTGCGCACCTCGTACCACATGTCCGGCACGATGCGGGCGGGCGTGGCCCCCTTGAGGTTCACGAAGATCGTGGTGACGCCGGCGCTGGTGTAGCTGCGGACGTCGTCGATGTTCGGCGTCTCCTGCAGGGTGCGCTCGATGCGCTCGGTCACCTGCTGCAGCGTCTCCTCCAGCGTCGCCCCCGGCCAGGCGGCCTGGACGATCATGGTGCGGAAGGTGAAGGCGGGGTCCTCGTTGCGGCCCAGCTTCAGGAAGACCAGGCAGCCCGCGATAACGGCGACCAGCATGAAATAGACCATCAGCGACTTTCGGCCGATGGACCATTCGGAAAGGTTCGGCCCGATCACGACGCGGCGCCAAGCAGCCGGATCTTCTGGCCCGGACGCAGCGCCTGCAC
>NZ_JBFUIP010001276.1:0-541 GCF_056401815.1 Aminobacter sp. P4_D5
CCGATGGCCTGCCTCGGCGCATCAACCGGCTCTGCTCGCGCGTGCTGCTGAGCGGCATGCTGGAAAAGACCGAGCTGCTCAGCGCGCCGATGGTGGAAGCGACCGCGATCGAGCTGGAGGAGGACCTGGGCTCGACCCTGCCGAGGTCGGGCCTCGGCGGCAGCGCCGAGCACGACCACGTGCTTCGCGACGTGCAGCAGCGCGTCGAGGCGCTCGAGCGGAGCGCCGGACACCGGGAGCGCATCTTCAACCGCCTGGCCGAGATCTTCTTCGACGGCGCGAGGACCCGCCTATGAGACACACCGCGATCGCCCCCGGGGTCGCCTCCATCCTCCCTACCGCCCCCGGGCAGCTCCGAAACGCCATGACCGTGGACGTGGAGGACTGGTTCCAGGTCCAAGGCTTCGCCGATGCGATTCCGCGCGAGGAATGGAACTTCCTCGCCTGTCGGGTCGAGGCGAACACCGAGACGGTGCTGAAGCATTTCGACGATGCCGGCATTCGCGCCACCTTCTTCACGCTCGGCTGGGTGGCGGAACGC
>NZ_JBFUIP010001277.1:0-541 GCF_056401815.1 Aminobacter sp. P4_D5
TCCTGGGCTGCGCGGCCTGCATGGGGGGGCTCGGGATCGCCGGCGGCCTCGCGCTGACGGGCCTCGGCCTGGCGCCGACGGCCCTGCCGGTCGGCCCGCCATGGGCGCCCGCGGTGATCGCGCTGGACGCGCTCTCGGCCTGGTTCCTGTTGATCCTGGCGCTGGTCGGCCTGCCGGCCGCGCTCTTCGCCGCCGCCTCGCCCCCGCCGCCGCGGGCCGAGGGCGCGGCCTTCCCGCTTTTCCTGGCCGGCATGGCGGGCGTGATCGTCGCGGCCGACGGCTTCTCGCTCCTGCTGGGCTTCGAGGCCATGTCCCTTGCCTCATGGGGATTGATCGCGGCGCGGCATCCGCGCGGGCCCGGACGGAAGACCGCACGGCTGTACCTGGGCTTCGCCATCTTCTCGGGCCTCTGCCTCGTCGCCGCCGTCGCGCTGCTGGCCCCGGCGGGGCTCGGCTTCGCCGCGATCCGCTCGGCGCCGCCGGAGGGCTGGCGCGCAGGGGCCGTGCTGGCCTTCGTCCTGCTTGGCGCGGGCTCCAAGAT
>NZ_JBFUIP010001278.1:0-541 GCF_056401815.1 Aminobacter sp. P4_D5
ACCGGATGCAGCAGCACGGTGAGCGGCCCCGCCCCCACGCTGCGGCCGTACAGGCGCAGCGGACTCGTCATCCCGGGCTCCGTCATGGCGATTCTTTCCTGTCGACAGTTAGGCGGTTCCGGGCTCCGCCTGTCAATCTGGTTCCGGTTTCATATGTCTAGGAATCGACATAATTCGCGGCCTGAGTTAGGACTTTGAGTGTCGACACAAAGTAAAAATTCGCGGAGAAATATCCTGGATCAACCCGTCTCCGAAACGCCCGTGCGCCATCCACCGGTGCGGCCCGACTGGCTCGCCCTGCACCGGGAAGCCGCGCTGGAGCCGGACCTGCCCATCATCGACGCGCATCACCATCTCTGGGGCGCGCCGCGCGATCCCTATCTGCTGGAGGATTTTCTCGCGGACGCGACGGGTGGCCACGACATCCGCGCCAGCGTCTTCATCGAATGCGACACGCATTACCGCTGTGGCGGTGACCCGCTCTACCGCCCGCTCGGCGAGACGGAATTCGTGGCCGGGGCGGCTCGTCGCGCCCAGATGC
>NZ_JBFUIP010001279.1:0-540 GCF_056401815.1 Aminobacter sp. P4_D5
GCGGTGGCGGGCGAGCAGCCCGTCGACCGGACCCGCGATCAGCGAGACCACCCAGAGCACCGCGGCGGCAAGGACGATGGACGGGCCGCTCGGCAAGTCGGCGTGATAGGAGGCGAGCAGGCCCGTCAGTGTGGCCGCCAGCGCCAGCCCCACTGCTGCGGAGACCAGGCCGCCGATCCCGCGCGCCCAGTGGCGGGCGGCGATGGCGGGCAGCATCATCAGGCCGACGGCCATGAGGCTCCCCACCGCCTGGAAGGCCGCGACGAGATTGATCACCACCAGGGCCAGCAGCCCGAGGTGCCACACGCTGCCCCGCAGGCCGACCGCCTGGGCGAAGGAGGGATCGAAGCATTCCAGGATCAGCGGGCGCCAGGCGAAGGCGAGGAAGAGCAGCGTCGCCGAGGCCGCGCCGCCCATCAGCAGCAACGCCGTGTCGTCCACGCCCAGGACGGAGCCGAAGAGGAGCTGGGTGAGCTCCACGGCCGAGCCCCGCCAGGAGATGAGCGTCACGCCGGCGGCCAGCGCGGTGAGGTAGAGCCC
>NZ_JBFUIP010001280.1:0-540 GCF_056401815.1 Aminobacter sp. P4_D5
GGTCTACCTCGTGGGCTCCGGCAGCCCTGAGACCATCGAGCTCGCGGCCCAGCGGGGTTTCGGCTACTCGTCCACCTTCAGCCCGATCAAGGCGCAGCTCGCGGCACAGGCGAAGCTGCGCGAGCGGGCGAAGGAGTACGGCCACACCATCCGGCCGGAGCAGATCCCCATGGTTTGCATGGCCTATGTCGCCGAGACGGACGAGCAGGCGATGGAGGAGATGCTTCCGCACGTGAAGTTCTTCTTCAACACGCTGACCCGCGCCGGCCGGTTCATCGACGCGCCGGGCTATCTCTCGGAGGAACAGTTCGTCGCCCGCAACGGCAAGATGCTGCCGGACACCCACGGCAAGTTCGACTGGGACCAGATCCTGACGCAGTTCCGCGTGGTCGCCGGGAGCGCAAAGACGGTGGCGGACAAGGTCGAGGCCTGGGCGGAGGAGGCGGGGACGAGCCGCATCATCTTCCAGGTCCACCGCGCCGACATGCCGCACTGGAAGGTCGTGAAGACCATCACGGCCCTGGCCGAGGGGGTCATCCC
>NZ_JBFUIP010001281.1:0-540 GCF_056401815.1 Aminobacter sp. P4_D5
GGAAATGGACGCCCGCCACCATCGCATCCGCCGCCAGCACGAGCTGGCCGGACGGAGGATCGATCACCGCGGCATCGTCGGAGAGCGCCAAGGCCCCCTCCCCCGCCAGCGGCAAAAAATGGCGCGCGATGAGGGAGAATTCCGGGGGCAGGCTCACCCCCCGTTGAACTCCTCGGCCCGCAGCGCGCGCGCCATCGCGTCCAGCACGCCGTTGCAGAAGCGCGGCTCCTCGCCGCCGAAGAATCCGTGGGCGATGTCCATGTACTCCTTGATGACGACGCGCGCGGGCGGCCCGCCCATGTCGCGCATCTCGCCCCCGGCGGCGCGCAGGATGGCGCGCAGCACCGGGTCCAGCCGCGTCATCGCCCAACCCGTCGCGAGATGCGAGGAGATCACCTGGTCCAGGTCCTCGGTGTGCGTGGCCGCGCCCCGGAGGATGCGAGTGAAGAGCGGTACGTCCGCCTCCTCCACGCGCCCGTCCTCGAAGCCCTGCTGGCCCGGTGCCGTACCCAGCCGATGGCGGACGAACTGGTCCAGCAC
>NZ_JBFUIP010001282.1:0-540 GCF_056401815.1 Aminobacter sp. P4_D5
TCTCCAAACTCTATGAGCAGAATTGAATGTCCCTGCTCGGACAGACTCCGATGCAGGTTTTGACGAGGTTCGTCGCCCCTGAAACGGACCTCCAGGACCTCGCCCGCTTGCATGCGGTCRAGACGAAGTCGCGTGCGCACAAAAGTCATCGGGCAAGTGTCGGCCGAAACATCCACCAGTTGCATTGCCGTCATCATTTTCGCTTTCACCTACGTAATGGATTATTACCGGGCGCTGCATGCCGATCCGTCTTGCGGAATGGCGGTGCAACCCTGTAGACCCTGCGATCTTCTAGTGGATAGGAACAAACCCTATGTCAGAATCTTCTTCCGTCGGCGATCTGTTGGGCCTGACCGCGGAAATCGTCTCGGCTCATGTGTCGAACAACCCGGTTTCCGTGAACGACCTTTCAGGTCTGATCGTCGAGGTCCATCGCACCCTTTCGTCGCTCGGCTCCGTGCCGGCCCGCATCGAGGTCGAGAAGAAGGCGCCTGCCGTTCCCGTCAAGAAGTCGGTCACGCCGGACTATCTGATCTGTCT
>NZ_JBFUIP010001283.1:0-540 GCF_056401815.1 Aminobacter sp. P4_D5
ATGCCGAGACCTGCCGCCGCATCGGCGAGAATGGCCTGCCGCTGCTTTCGGCCATCGCCGAGAAGAAGGGCCGGGTGAACGTGCTGACCCATTGCAATGCGGGTTGGCTGGCGACAGTGGATTGGGGCACGGCGCTCTCGCCGATCTACCAGGCACATGATGCCGGCATCGACGTGAACGTCTGGGTGGACGAGACCCGCCCGCGCAACCAAGGCGCGGCGCTGACTGCCTTCGAGCTCGGCGCGCATGGGGTGCCGCACACGGTCATCGCCGACAATGCGGGCGGCCACTACATGCAGCATGGCGAGGTGGACATTGTCATCGTCGGCACCGACCGCGTGACGCGCACGGGCGACGTCGCCAACAAGATCGGAACCTACCTGAAGGCGCTGGCCGCGAAGGACAACGGCGTCCCCTTCTGGGTGGCGCTGCCGCACTCCACCCTCGACACGCGCGTGCGCGACGGCGTCTCCGAGATCCCGATCGAGGAGCGCAGCGCCGCCGAGGTGACGGACATGACCGGCCGCACCGCCGATGGAC
>NZ_JBFUIP010001284.1:0-539 GCF_056401815.1 Aminobacter sp. P4_D5
CCTCAGCGCTGCCCCAGGGGGGCGGCGCCCGTCGCGCCGGCGAGACGGTCCAACTGCGCCATCAACTGCGGCGGCAGCGGCACGCCATGGGCGGCGCGGTCGCGCCTTCGGGCCGCGCGCATCTCGCCGGGCAGGCGGATACGCTCGACGCCAGGCAGGCGCGCCGAGGCGCGCAGATCCGCCAGGTGCCGCGCAACCTCGGCCTGGAACGCCGCCGGATCCAGGAAGCGCGCGACGTCGAGGGCAATGAGCACATGGCCGGTCTCTGTGACCGTCCGGTCGTCGGCGTTGAAGTCCACCACATCCCTGCCGAAGGCCGCACGGTTCAGCGGCCCTGCCAGCAGCCCGAGCATCAGCGCCAGCCCGCTGCCCTTGTAGCCRCCGATCGGCAGCAGGATGCCCTCGGCGCTGCGCCTGGGGTCGGTGAGCGGCTCGCCGGTCTTCGCGTCGATCATCCAGCCCTCCGGCATCGGCGTGCCGAGCAGCGCATGCCCCTTCACCGTGCCGTAGGAGACGACGGTCGTCGCCATGTCGAAGAC
>NZ_JBFUIP010001285.1:0-538 GCF_056401815.1 Aminobacter sp. P4_D5
ATGTTTAACCATTACCCACGGCTCGAGGAACGCCCTTAGCCTCCAGCCCGCGAACCCTCCGCCGAACCTACAAGCCTCGTGGAATGTCGCCCTTACCCGTAGCAGAAACCTGTCGCGGAGACCTCACGGCTGCTCTGAGTGGCCTGGTGGCCGGCTATGGAGCAGGCTCTAAGCGGGCCGCCGAACGATTTCTCGAAGCTCATCTAGCGACAGCCAACTTCTCTTTGCGTGGATCATTCGATGGCAGTTGGCGCAGACGAGAATGAGGTCTGCGATCCTCGTTTTCTCGTCGGGCTTGAGCGTGTGAAGGGGCTTAGTGTGGTGGCATTCGATGAAGCCGCGCCCGCGCTCCCCATAGATCGCTAGGTAGTCGAAGCCACACGCCACGCAGGCGAGCTTGTTTGTGGTTTTCAGCGCCACCTCCTTGCACCGCGCAACGATGGCCTTATTGCGCTCCCGGTAGGTGTGCATGCGGCTCAGCGTCCGGCCTTCCTCGGCCTCCTCGCCGTCATCTGCGAGCCCGACTATCGCCTCCGCC
>NZ_JBFUIP010001286.1:0-538 GCF_056401815.1 Aminobacter sp. P4_D5
GAGAAGCACCATTCCTAAATTCGCGGCGAACATCTCGATGATGTTCAACGAAATGCCCTTCCTCGACCGCTTCGCCGCCGCCCGCGCGGCCGGCTTCGAGGCCGTGGAATTCCTCTTCCCCTACGAGCATCCGGCGGAGGAGATCGCCAAACGCCTGGAGGGCAACGGCCTCGCCAATGTCCTGTTCAACGGCCCGCCCGGCGACTGGAACAACGGCGAGCGCGGCATGGCCGCCCTGCCCGACCGCCGCGCCGAGTTCCGCGAGAGCATCAAGCGCGCCCTCGAATACAGCGCCGCGCTGAAATGCCCGCGCCTGCACGTGATGGCGGGCCTCGTCCCCGCCGGCGTGCCGCGTGACACGCTGCTCTCCACCTATGCCGCCAATCTCGACTTCGCCGCCGAGGAATGCGCCAAGCTCGGCGTGAAGCCGGTGATCGAGCCGATCAACCACCGCGACATCCCCGGCTTCTTCCTCAACACCACGACGGAGGCCACCCGCATCATCGACGCGATCGGGCCCGAGCGGCTGGGCCTGCAG
>NZ_JBFUIP010001287.1:0-538 GCF_056401815.1 Aminobacter sp. P4_D5
ATCCTGCGGATCGGCGACACGCTGACCGAGGGCGAGCCCATCAACTTCCGCGGTGTCCCCTCCTTTGCGCCGGAGCATCTGCGCCGGGTGCGGCTGGACGATCCGATGCTCGCGAAGAAGCTCAACAAGGCGCTGGAGCAGCTGGCCGACGAGGGCGTGGTGCAGATATTCCGCCCGCTCGACGGCTCGCCGCCGGTGATCGGCGTGGTCGGACTGCTGCAGGTCGATGTGCTGCAGAGCCGGCTCAAGGTGGAATACGGCGTGCCGGCCGGGTTCGACCAGACGCAGTGGGAATACCTGCGCTGGGTGACCTCGAACGACCGCGCCGCACTGGAGCGCTTCAGCCAGTTCAACCGTAGCGAGCTGGCCCATGATCATGACGGCGAGCTAGTGGCGCTGTTCTCCTCCGACTGGCGCCGCAAGCGGGCCGAGGACGAATGGAAGATGCTGAGCTTCCACGCGCTGCGCGAGCAGCACAGCCTCTCCGAGAGCTGAGAGGGTGTCTTCGGCTCAGGCGAACATCTCGATGGTGCCATCC
>NZ_JBFUIP010001288.1:0-538 GCF_056401815.1 Aminobacter sp. P4_D5
ACCACGCTGCCCTTGGCCAGCGGCTCGGAAAGGCCCGCGGCCTTGGCGGCGGCCTCCGACTTCCAGGCTGCGATGCGGCTGCTCTCCACGCGGTTCATCTGGCCGGCGCCGATGCCGACCGTCGCCAGGCCCTTGGCATAGATGATCGCATTGGACCTCACATGCTTGCAGACGCGGAAGGCGAAGAGGAGGTCGGCAATCTCGGCCTCGGTCGGCGCGCGCGTGGTCACGACCTTCAGAGTCTCCGCGGTTACATGCCCCGCATCGCGCGACTGGGCGAGGAAGCCGCCGGCCACGCTCTTGAAGAACATGCCGGGGGCCGTCGCGTCGGGAAGGCCGCCCGTCAGCAGGAGGCGAAGATTCTTCTTCTTCGCGAAGATCGCCTGGGCGGCTTCATCCGCATCCGGCGCGATGACCACCTCGGTGAAGATGGCGGCGATCTTCTCCGCCGCCGCCGCATCCAGCGTGCGGTTCGCGGCGACGATGCCGCCGAAGGCCGAGACGGGATCGCAAAGCAGCGCCTTGTCCCAGGCAGTCG
>NZ_JBFUIP010001289.1:0-538 GCF_056401815.1 Aminobacter sp. P4_D5
CCGCGGAGGGTACCAAGGTGATGCCGATCGGGCCTGGTGTCGGACAGAAGTCCTGGCCGATCGGCCGCGGTCGCATCGATCGCGTGTTCAAGGCCCTGCTGGGGCGGCCGCTGGATTCCCTTCGGTCGGCGGATCTTCAGATGGCGGCGGATGCCTACGCCGCGAAGCAAATCGCCGCTTCCGCCGTCCGCTGTCTTCGTCCTGTGCTGAAGTGGGGCGCGGCACGCGACTACGTCTCTATCACCGCCGCCGCGCTCAAGCCCCCAGCGCAGGTTCAGCGCAGGGCGCGGGTGCTGACCCGTGAGGAGCTCAAGGCTCTGCTCCCGCACATCCAGCTGACCGATAACCCCTACCGCCGCGCGATGTTCGTTATGCTTCTTACCCTCGCACGGCGTGAAGAAGTCGCGGGCGCGCGCTGGTGCGACATCGACCTGACCGCCGCGCAATGGCGCCTGCCCAAGACGAAGAATGGCCTGGAGCACGTGCTGCCCTTGTCAGATCAGGCGATGAAGTTGCTGTACTCCATCGGCCCCAGGAG
>NZ_JBFUIP010001290.1:0-538 GCF_056401815.1 Aminobacter sp. P4_D5
TCGGTGTTCCATTCGGCCGCGTCGCGGTCGGTGGCGGCGACGAAGGTGGGCTCGCCGCCCATGGTGAGGCGCATGCCCTGCGCCTCGATGGCCTTGTCGACCTTCAGGCCGGCGGCCTGGATCGCAGCCCACACGGCCGGCGTATAGGGCTTGGTGACGCGCGGCGTCTCGCGCAGGCGGGTCACCGCCATCTCGAAGCCGAACTCTGTCTCGGCCTTCTCGATGAGGCCCGAGATCGGGGCCGCCGATTGCGGGTCCGGCGTCGCGGCGAGCGGGATATGCCCCTCGCCCGCCATCAGGCCGGAAGTGGCGTCGAGGCCGACCCAGCCGGCGCCGGGCAGATAGACCTCGGCCCAGGCGTGCAGGTCGGTAAAGTCGGCTGTCGGGCCCTCGGCGCCGCCATCGACCGGCTTCTGGTCCGCCACGAGCTGGATGAGGTAGCCGGAACAGAAGCGGGCGGCGAAGCCCAGGTGGCGCAACGCCTGCACCAGCAGCCAGGCGGAATCGCGGCAGGAGCCGCGGCATTCGGTCAGCGTCT
>NZ_JBFUIP010001291.1:0-537 GCF_056401815.1 Aminobacter sp. P4_D5
TGAGAAGGGCGGCAACTTCTTCCAGCCGACCATCCTGACCGACGTGCCGCACGATGCGCTGATCTTCCGCGAGGAGACCTTCGGGCCCGTCGCCCCGCTCTTCAAGTTTGGGACGGACGAGGAGGGCGTGGCCCTGGCGAACGACAGCGAGTTCGGCCTGGCCGCCTATTTCTACGCCCGCGACGTCGGCCGCATCTTCCGCGTGGCCGAGGCGATCGAGGCCGGCATCATCGGCATCAACGAGGGCATCATCTCCACCGAGGTGGCGCCCTTCGGCGGCGTGAAGCAGTCCGGCCTGGGCCGCGAGGGCAGCAAGTACGGGATCGAGGACTATCTTGAGGTCAAGTATCTGGCGCTGGGCGGCATCGGCACCTGAAGCGGCGCTCCTGTCCCAACGGTTAGTTGCCCTCAGGGACTTCGATGCTGCCATGATGGCCCGGACCCAGGCGGAGGGATCCGGAGCATGGCGCCAGGAAGGGGCACGGCCTGATGCAGCCGATTCTGGCCGGCTGCATCGTGCTGATCGTCTTCTACGCC
>NZ_JBFUIP010001292.1:0-537 GCF_056401815.1 Aminobacter sp. P4_D5
ATCTTAATGACCTCGGCGCCCAGGTCGCCCAGCATCTGCGTGCAGGTCGGGCCTGCCAGGACGCGGGTCAGGTCAAGGACGCGCAGGCCGCTGAGCGGGCCCGGAGACGGGGTGGACATAAGGACATTCCCTGAAGGCCAAACGACCTTCAGGGATTAGACTTGCCGTGTTGCCTGCGCAATCCGCGGCAAGCCTCAGACGCGCTCGAACTTCACCTTCGCGTTCTCGCCCGTATCCGGCGTCTTCCCGGCCACCAGCGCCTTCACATAGCCGTAGGCGAACAGCACCTTCGAGCCCGGGCTGTCCCAATACTCCGCACCGAGCATCTCGACCTCGATGAGCGCCAGGTTCTCGCTCTTATGGCCCTTGGGGAACCACAGCCGCGCGCCCTCGCTCCAGAGCTCTTTTTGCTTGGCCTGGTCCTGTAGGACCCGGGCGCGCCCGGTCACCGAGACGAATTCCTGGCCGGACGGATTGGCGCAGGCCAGCAGCACATCGTGGTCGCGGCCGATCTCAAGGGTCTTGGGGCTTTCCACA
>NZ_JBFUIP010001293.1:0-537 GCF_056401815.1 Aminobacter sp. P4_D5
CAGCAACGCGGTCACCGCATTGCCGGGGATGCCCAGCGAGAGCAGCGGAATCATGCCGCTGGAGACGGCGGCATTGTTCGCGGCCTCCGGCCCGGCCACGCCCTCGAAGCGGCCCTTGCCGAAGGTCGAGGGATCGCGCCCGATGCGCCGCTCCGCCGCATAGGAGAGGAAGGATGCCGTGACCGGCCCGCCGCCCGGCACCAGCCCGACCGCGAAGCCGAGCCCGCTGCCGCGCAGGATGGGCGCCCAGCTCGCCTTCCAGTCGGCGCGCGTGGGCCAGATGCCCTTGAACCCGCGCGTGACCTCGATGCTCTTCTCCGATTCCTCGACGTTGGAGAGGATCTCCGCGAGGCCGAAGAGGCCGATGACGACGGCGACCAGCTCGATCCCCGCTGTCAGTTCGATGGTGCCGAAGGTGAAGCGGAACTCGCCGCTCACCACGTCCATCCCAAGGGTGGAGAAGGCCGAGCCGAGGCCGATCATCACCATGCCCTTCAGCGCCGAGCCCTGGATCATGAGGATGGTGCAGACCAGCCC
>NZ_JBFUIP010001294.1:0-537 GCF_056401815.1 Aminobacter sp. P4_D5
CACGCCGAGACAGGACTTCACGGCCGGGCCGATTGCCGCGAGCCACCCGATGACGTCTCATGGCCCGGCACTGCGCATCAGAACCGGCAGGCCATCCGGAGGGGACCATGAATCTCGATACCGTCGTGAACGCGGAGGACATGCGCGCGCTGGCCCGATCCGCGCTGCCCAGGATCGCCTTCGACTTCATCGACGGCGGCGTGATGGACGAGGAGGGCCTGGCCGAGAACCGCGCGGCCTTCCGGCGCCACAGGCTGGTTCCCCGTTACCTCGTCGACGTCAGCCGGCGCGACCAGACGGTGGAGATCTTCGGCCACCGCTACGCCAGCCCCATCGGCATCTCGCCCATGGGCATCGCCGGATTCTTCCGGCCCGGCGCGGACCTCATGCTCGCGAAGGCGGCGGCGGAAGCGAACACGCCCTACATCATGTCCAGCGCCAGCTGCGATTCCATCGAGAGCGCCATGGCGGTGGCGCCGGACACGACCTGGTTCCAGCTCTACGGCACCAAGGACCCTGGGATCGTCGAGGATCTCG
>NZ_JBFUIP010001295.1:0-537 GCF_056401815.1 Aminobacter sp. P4_D5
CCACGAAGCGCATCGCGCTGGTCGGCGCGTCGGACCGGCCGGACCGGCCCTCCTACGGCGTCATGAAGTTCCTGCTGGACCGCGGCTACGACGTGACGCCCGTCAACCCGACGCTGGAGGGGAAGGAAATTCACGACCGCAAGGTGGTGGGGAAATTGGCCGACGCTGGCCCGCTCGATCTCGTGGACGTCTTCCGTCGCAGCGAAGACGCCGGCGGCGTCATGGACGAGGCCGTCTCGCTGGGGGCCAGGGCGGTCTGGCTGCAGCTCGGCGTGGTGAACGAACCCGCCGCGGAACGTGCCCGCGCCAAGGGCGTCGAGGTAGTGATGGACCGCTGCCCGGCCATCGAATGGGGCGGGCTCGGCCTCCCGTCGAACATCGGTTGAGGTGGATAAAAGATTACAGTTTGCACACTTCTTGAATTCGGCTTCCAATCGGGCCACGTCTCGCCCCGAGAGGGGCCGCCTGTATCGCCCTTTCGGAGGGAAGGATCCCATGACTGACGAAGAACGCCGGATCATCACGGAGTATGTGACG
>NZ_JBFUIP010001296.1:0-537 GCF_056401815.1 Aminobacter sp. P4_D5
TCCTTAACATACGAAAAACGGTGATTATCCTGCGGCCTGGAACCGTTCCAGGTCGACGGGTCCGGTCCCGTCGTCCTCGACGTTGGGATCATCGGGGACGAAGAAGAAAAAGGAGTGCCGCCATGGTCGCGAAGAAGCTGCGAGAGCCTCCCGTCAGCGCCGACGCCGCTGATCTCGCCCTGGGAGTCCGGCTCCGGCAGATCCGCGAGGCGCGCCGTATCTCCCGGCGCATCGTGGCCGCTGGCCTCGGTGTCTCCCCGCAGCAGGTCGAGAAATACGAGACCGGCCTCACCCGCCTCTCGATCGGCCGGCTGCTGCGCTTCGCCGCAGTGCTCGACGTTGCGCCCGCGGCGCTGCTCATGAACCTCCATCCCGGAGCCGGCGCCGACAGTCTCGGCCCCGACGACCCCATCTTCGCCGACGCCTGCGCTGCCTTCGGGCATCTGGCCCGGATTCGCGAATCGGGGCTGCGCAACGCGATGCTGAACGTGCTGGCGATGCTGGCGGCCCAAGCCGGCACTGGCACCGGCTCTGGCG
>NZ_JBFUIP010001297.1:0-537 GCF_056401815.1 Aminobacter sp. P4_D5
GCCTGACGAAGGTCGCCGCCGCAACGCTCGACGACGTTGCCGGCCAAGCCGCCAAGGCCGGCGCCAAGGCGGCCGGCGTGGTGATCGATGACGCCGCGGTCACGCCTCGCTACGTCACCGGCTTCTCCGCCAGTCGCGAGTTGCCGATCGTGCGCAAGATCGCCGTCGGCTCGCTGAAGAACAAGCTGTTCTATCTGCTGCCGGCGGGTCTCGTGCTGAGCGCCCTGGCACCATGGGCCATCACGCCGCTGCTCATGATCGGCGGCGCCTTCCTCTGCTACGAGGGGGCCGAGAAGGCCTATGAGGCCCTGTGGCCGCATGACGCCCATGCCCATGAATCCGCCGTCGGCGAAGCCGCGCAGGACGCGGTGGCCCTGGAGAACGCCAAGGTGAGCGGCGCCATCAAGACGGACTTCATCCTCTCCGCCGAGATCATGGCCATCGCACTGGCGACCATCCCCGATGCGGCGCTTTGGAGCCAGGCGGCGATCCTGGCGGCCGTGGGCATCGGCATCACGGTCGGCGTCTATGGCACGG
>NZ_JBFUIP010001298.1:0-537 GCF_056401815.1 Aminobacter sp. P4_D5
GCCCCGGACATCAGGCGGGCTTGCCCAGCTCGGCCTCGAGCTCCGGCAGGACCTTGAAGAGGTCGCCCACCAGGCCGTAGTCGGCCACCTGGAAGATCGGCGCCTCCTCGTCCTTGTTGATGGCGACGATGACCTTGCTGTCCTTCATGCCCGCCAGATGCTGGATGGCGCCGGAGATGCCGACCGCGATGTAGAGGTCGGGGGCGACGATCTTGCCGGTCTGGCCGACCTGATGATCGTTCGGCGCGTAGCCCGCATCGACCGCGGCGCGCGAGGCGCCGACGGCGGCGCCAAGGAGGTCGGCGACCTTCTCGATCAGATGAAAATTCTCGGCCGAGGCCATGGCGCGGCCGCCGGAGACGACGATCTTCGCCGCCGTCAGTTCCGGGCGCTCGCTCTTGCTCACCTCGGCGCCGACGAAGCTGGACGTGCCGGGATCCGTCGCGGCGGCGACGTTCTCGATCGGGGCCGAGCCGCCGGTGGCGGGCGCGGGATCGAAGCTGGCGGCGCGGACGGTCAGCACCTTCTTGGCGTCGC
>NZ_JBFUIP010001299.1:0-537 GCF_056401815.1 Aminobacter sp. P4_D5
CGATGCCGCGCCGTCCTTAGCTGCACGGCGTGACGACGATCCTCCCTCTCTCCGGGCTGTATTACGCGCCGCTGTCCTAGCGGCGGGGTGATCCATGTCATCCATTAACCGCTGCCTCGCCAGCGGTTGATCCCCCCACATGCCGCTGGCCTCGCAGCTTCTGCAGAGGTCCTGACGTGTTCCAGAACAGCGATATCGGCATCATCGGCTTCGGCGCCTTCGGGCGGCTGATGGCCCGGCATCTCCAGCCGCATCTTGCGCTCTGCGCTTACGATCCCGTGCCCCTTTGCGTGGAAGGCGTGCCGCTGGTCGACCTTGCATCCGCGGCCTCCTGTCCGATCGTGATCCTGGCCATGCCCGTCGGGGCCATCGAGGAGACGGTGCGTGCCATCGCGCCGCATCTGCGGCCGGGCGTGCTGGTCCTGGACGTCGGATCGGTGAAGGTGCTCCCGGCGGAGATCCTGCGGCGCGGCCTGCCGGACCATGTCGACATCGTCGCGACACACCCGCTCTTCGGGCCGCAAAGCGCGCGCGACG
>NZ_JBFUIP010001300.1:0-537 GCF_056401815.1 Aminobacter sp. P4_D5
TTCTGGCGGCGGCGCCCCTCGCCGCCAGCCGCAAATCGCTTCTCGGGGAATGACGCACATGACCCCGCAGCAGATCCTCGCCCGCCATGACCGCGCCGTCGCCCGCCGTCGTCAGCACGAAGCCAGTTGGGCCGACGCCTATTCCCATGTCCTGCCCGCGCCGGGCGAGGCGGCCGGCCTCTACGATGCCACCGCCGCCGATGCCGCCGAGCAGCTCGCCGCCTCGCTGCTGGCCGAGCTGACGCCGCCCTGGTCGCGCTGGTTCGGCCTGGCGCCGGCGCGCGCCATCGCCGACACGGCCGAAGGGCAGGCCGCCGCCTTCGCGCTGGAAGGGGCCGCCGACATCCTGCAGGCGCATCTCGATCGCTCGAACTTCGCCGTCGAGATGCACCAGGCCTTCCTGGACCTCGTGATCACCGGCACCGGCATCATGCTGGTCGAGGAGGCGCCGCCCGGCGAGGCCTCCGCCCTGCGCTTCGCGGCGGTGCCCGTGCGCACGGCCATCCTGGAGGAGGGGATGACGGGCCGGCTCGACAC
>NZ_JBFUIP010001301.1:0-537 GCF_056401815.1 Aminobacter sp. P4_D5
TCGCGCAAACTTCATCTGGACGCGGGGGCCCCACGCTGCTTCACAGCGGCAATGAAACGTCCCGTCATCGGATTGACCCTCGACGCCGAGCCTGCCGGCGGCTGGTCGAAGCTGCCCTGGTATGCGCTGCGCCAGAACTATTTCTCCGCGGTCATCGCGGCGGGTGGCCTGCCGGTCGCCCTGCCCCATGCCCCCGAACTCGCCGCCGACTATCTCGACGCCATCGACGGGCTGCTGGTCACGGGCGGCGCCTTCGACGTGGACCCCGCCCTCTGGGGCGACGAGAAGCCGCATCCCAAGGTTACGCTGAAGCCGGGACGCACGGATTTCGAGCTCGCCGTCACCCGCCGCGCGCTGGAGCGCGACGCGCCGGTCCTCGGCATCTGTGGCGGCCAGCAGCTTCTCGCGGTGGCGCTGGGCGCCACGCTCATCCAGCACATCCCCGACGAGCTGCCGAGCGACATCCCCCATGAGCAGCCCAACCCGCGCACCGAGCCGGGCCACGATGTCGCGATCGCCGCCGGCACGCTGCTCGCC
>NZ_JBFUIP010001302.1:0-536 GCF_056401815.1 Aminobacter sp. P4_D5
GGTCGCGGTCGTGATGCAGGCCGATCACGCCGCCCTTGCTGCCATTCCAGACGATCACGTCCGGCTTCGCGTGGCTCAGCAACTCGGCCGCCCGGAGCATGCCTTCGAGGTCATAGCTGTCGGGAAACGGGTCGCGCCCGCCATGGACGGGGATCCGGGAAAAGATGGGCAGCACGTCCAGCCGGTCGCGCAGCAGAGCCTGCGTCACCGCCTCCACCACCGTGTTGCCCGAGGGCGTGATGGTGGCGAGGATCCTGCCGCCGCTGAGGTTCATCCGCGCGCGAGCGAGAGCAGGGCGGAGCGCGGCGGCACGCCCGGCTCGAATTCCGGCCAGCGCGTGGAGGGGCGGTCGAAACTCGCGCCCCGCTCCGCGCCCGGCCGGCGCGCGATGGTGAAAATGACCTGGCCGTCCGGCGAGGCGGCGGCGCCACCGATCCCGGCCGCCCGCGCCGCGCCATAGATCGGACGCGTGCCGGCATTGTCCATGAGCCAGAGCGTCTGCGCCGTCGGGCCGACCACGCCATCCGTGTCCGTGC
>NZ_JBFUIP010001303.1:0-536 GCF_056401815.1 Aminobacter sp. P4_D5
CATCGCGGCTGGGGGACGTCCATCATCATCGGCGTGGCGGCGTCGGGGCAGGAGATCTCGACCCGGCCGTTCCAGCTCGTCACCGGGCGCAACTGGCGCGGCACGGCTTTCGGCGGGGCCCGCGGCCGGACGGACGTGCCGAAGATCGTGGACTGGTACATTCAGGGGAAGATCGAGATCGACCCGCTCATCACCCACGTTCTGCCACTCGAGAAGATCTACGACGGCTTCGACCTCATGCATGCCGGCGAGAGCATCCGGAGCGTCGTGGTCTTCTGATTTGTCGCGAATGGGGCGATTCGCTCCCGCTGCGGGCGTTCACGGCGTGTGGCGTCGTCATTGCGCGCAAGACACCCGTCTGTCCTGTGCTCAAAAAGGCACATGCGGCATAATTGGCACAAGAGTGAGCTATCGCAGCTTGTTACATGCGAAATCTGCGCTGTTCGGCCGCGCAAAGTTGATGCTAGCGTCGGCACGTCGATAACAAGGACGGGCGGGCTGATCCTGCGGCCGCCATGTCCAAAGCGTTGCAGGGC
>NZ_JBFUIP010001304.1:0-536 GCF_056401815.1 Aminobacter sp. P4_D5
GGTGGGTGGGCGTGAGGTTGAAGCCGTCCGCGGCTTCCTCGGCCTTCCAGCTCTCCAGCCCATCGGCGACGTCGGCGGCCGTGCCCACCAGCATCAGCCCGCCGCTGCCGGCCGACTTCTTCTGGTAGAGCTGGCGGATGGTCATGTTCTCGCGCCGGGCGAGGTTCCACGCATTGTAGGCGAGGCTGCGCACGGGGGCGTTGACCGGCTCCGGCACCGGCCCGTCCAGCGGATAGCCGGAGAGGTCGCCGAAGGAGCGGAACAGGTTGGCCAGGCCGACCATGGGGTCGATCAGCTCCTGCAGCTTGTCGAACTTGGCCTGCGCCTCCGCCCGCGTGCGCCCGACGACGGTCGTGACGGCGGGCATCACCTTCAGCAGATCCGGCGCGCGGCCGTACTTGGCCATGCGCGCCTTCAGCCCCGCGTAATAGGCCTTGGCGCCGGCGAGATCCGGCTGCGCGGCGTAGACGACATCGGCATTCGCCGCGGCGATCTCCTGGCCCTGCTCGGCGGCGCCCGCCTGCACCAGGATCGGC
>NZ_JBFUIP010001305.1:0-536 GCF_056401815.1 Aminobacter sp. P4_D5
GGACCACGGAGTGCTCCTGAAGGTTGTGGCCCTCGCCAGGGATGTAGCTCACGACCTCGAAGCCGTTGGTCAGGCGAACCTTGGCGACCTTACGCAGAGCCGAGTTCGGCTTCTTCGGCGTGGTCGTATAGACGCGCGTGCAGACGCCGCGCTTCTGCGGGCAGCCTTCGAGGGCCGGAACCTTGTTCTGGCTACGGCGCGGCTCGCGCCCCTGCGCGATGAGCTGGTTGATCGTCGGCATGACGCCCCTTCGTAAACCCGTTCTGTGCGATCCATCGGCCGAACGACACAGAGCCCGACGGGCGCTGTCGCGCTCCGAACGGGCTACCGCGTCAACCCCGGGCCTGGACAACCTCCAACCGGAGATCGTGGCGACCGAAGTAAGGCGTTTGAACCAACATGCCAGGGGACCATCGCTGATCGTCCCGGCGAGTTGCGCGTCTTACTCACCCCCCCGCCCGGAGTCAAGCGACCAGGGGGGTGATTCGCCGGACGGAGGCAGACGCAGCCCCCGTCCTTTCCGCATGCCGCTACTC
>NZ_JBFUIP010001306.1:0-536 GCF_056401815.1 Aminobacter sp. P4_D5
CCGCCGGAGGCGGGGAAGACCGGGTTGACGATGCAGCCGGGCGGCGCATCCACGGAGATCGGGCGGAAGGCGCCCTCGTTGTTCGGCAGGGAAGGTTCCGTGCAGACCTTCACCCCGTACATGCACATCGCATAGGTGTAGCACATGGCGCAGTTGATGGCCCGGTCGACCTGCGGGTCGCTGCCCGTCATGTCCATCGAGATCGTGTCACCCTGGATGGTCAGCGCCATCTTCAGCGTGATGGGCGTGGCGAGCACGCCATCCGTCTGCAATTCGCTGAAATAGGTGCCATCGGGCAGCGCGGCGATGGCCGCCCGCATGGCGCGCTCGCAGCGGCCATGGATCTCGGCGGCGAGGTCGGTGAGGTCGGTCAGCCCGTGGCCGCGCATCAGGGTGAGCAGCCGTTCCTCCATCACATCAAGCGCCACGACCTGCGCCCAGAGGTCGCCCAAAGTCTGGTCTGGCGTGCGGACGTTCTTGCGGAGAAGCGCGACCAGAGTCTCGTCGGCCTCGCCGCGCCGCATGAGCTTCATGGG
>NZ_JBFUIP010001307.1:0-536 GCF_056401815.1 Aminobacter sp. P4_D5
CTGCCAATCCGCCGGCGACATCTCGGCGATGCTCGCCCATTGCCCCATCGCGCCCGCGGCATGGGCGAGCAGCGAGATGCCGCCCATCGCCTCGGCCGCCGCATCGATGGCGGATTGGGTGGCCTCCGCATCGGCGAGGTCGGCCTGTACGGCATGCGCCTGGCGGCCCTTCGCGCTGATGGCTTCGAGCACCGCCTCGGCCTCCTCGACTCGGCTGCGGTAGAGGATGGCGACATCGGCGCCTCGCTCCGCGCCGGCCAGCGCGATGGCGCGGCCCACGCCGCGGCTACCGCCGACGACCAGCAGGCGCTGCCCCTCAAGCTCCATCGGAGATTCCCAATCCGCGCATGAGGAAGGCCACGACCTCGGCCTCCGCCTCGGCGCCCGGTATCAGGTCGCGGATATGCCAGCGGCGGAGCGAGAGCATCACGGGCAGGAAGGTGACGATGTCGGCGGCCAGCTTCCCAGCACCGGGAAGCTTCATGCCGGCCTCACGCGCCTCGTCGATAAGCCGGCCGAAGCGCTCGATGAAGATC
>NZ_JBFUIP010001308.1:0-536 GCF_056401815.1 Aminobacter sp. P4_D5
CTCAGCCAGGAGAGGCAGAAGGCCGTGGTGGTGTCGTAGCCCTGGGCGATGACCTTGTCCGGCACGGCCTGGGAGATCGCCATCATGACGGCGTTCCAGGCGCGCGAGGCCGAGACCATGCGCGCGCGCACCGGCGCCGGGTGGTTCGGATTGAGCAGGCAGCCCTTGGGCGCGGTCACCTGGATGGGCCGCAGCGCGCCGTCGTTGAAGGGGATGTCCGGGCTCGTCAGCGCCGCCTTCAGGCAGGAGACCGAGGCCGAGATCAGCGAGGCGAAGGGACAGTTGAGGTTGGTGCCGACCTGCGGGTCCGTGCCGGTGAAATCCACCGTGATGGAATCGCCGGAGACGGTGACGGCGGTGCGCACCACGATGGGCCCATTGCCGATGCCGTCGTCGTCCAGCTGCGCCTCGCCGCGATAGGTGCCGTCGGGCACCTGCGAGATGGCGGCGCGCATCCGGCGCTCGGAATAGTCCTGCAGGCCGGCCATGGTGGCCTTCACCTTGGGGACGCCATAGCGCGCGGCGAGCTCCTGCAC
>NZ_JBFUIP010001309.1:0-536 GCF_056401815.1 Aminobacter sp. P4_D5
GGCCAAGGCGATATCGGGGGCGAGGCCGGAGAGGTCCACCCCGTCCAGGATCGGCACGTCGCCCGAGAGGGTGGAGAGGGTGCCGGCGCCGATCTCGGCCTGGCCGGCGCGGACGAGGCGGACGATCTCGTTGCCCGCGAGGTTGCGCTCAGCATGGCTGGCCAGGGTGACCTCGATGCGACCGCTGCTGCGCTCGCGCAGGCCGTCGCGCAGGATGCGCTGATCGACGAGCACGAACTGCGGCTGGGTCGGGAGGGGCTGCGTCACCGCGGTAATGGCGATACGCGGCCCCGGCGGGATGGTCTGCGCAAGCGCCGGGAATGCCAGGGTTGCGACGCCGAGAAGCGCGGCCAGGCCAGTGCGGAACATGGGACCTCCTCCAATTCGATGGAGGCAGCATGGCATGGTCGCGGGAATGCAACACCCCGCCCTCCCCGACGGGCTCGACGCCTAGGGGCGCCGCTGCCTCGCCGGGCGGCAATCGCCGGAGGTCATGCCCAAGGGTTGCGCTTGCCAGGGGCCGTCCAGGGCGAGGC
>NZ_JBFUIP010001310.1:0-536 GCF_056401815.1 Aminobacter sp. P4_D5
GTGGCTCAGCAGGTGCCGCATCGTGTCGGCGTCCTGGTGGAAGGCGAGGCGCTGGAAGGTGCCGATGCGCAGGTGCGAATGGCTCAGCCGCACCAGCACGGCGGCGCGGGTGGGGGAGGGCTCGTCGTTGCGGAACAGCTCCTCGCCCGTCTCGATCAGACTGAAGGATTTGGAGGTGTCCACGCCCTGCGCCTCCAGCATGGAGGTCGCGAGGATCTCGCGCACGCCGCCCTTCAGCGTGAGCCGTCCATCCGCTCCGCGCGACCAGGGAGTCTGGCCGCTGCCCTTGGTGCCGAGGTCCAGCAGGCGGCCATCCCTGATGTCGTGCATCTGCGCGAAAAGGAAGCCGCGGCCGTCCCCGAGGTCGGCGTTGTAGTGGCGGAACTGGTGGCCATGGTAGCGTAGGGCCAGTGGCTCCTCGAAGGAGCCGGGCAGGGGCTGGAAGCGGCCGAAATGCGCGACCCATTCCTCGTCGGTGAGGGTGTCGAGACCGACGCGCGCGGCCCAGCGCTGGTCGCGGTGGCGCAGCGTGAGCT
>NZ_JBFUIP010001311.1:0-536 GCF_056401815.1 Aminobacter sp. P4_D5
CCGCCTCGAAGGCGCGGACGGCCTTGGAGCAGATCTCGCGCGTCTCGCGGTCGATCGGCAGTTGGCCGTTGAAATCGGCGGTGAAGGCGATGCGCTTCGGGCGCTCCTGCGCGGCCGCCGCGACGGCCTCGGCGTAGGAGCGCGCAGGCGGGTCGTAGGTCAGCGGATCGAGCGCGCACCAGCCGGCCATGGCGTCCAGGAACAGCGCGAGGTCCGGGACGTTCCGCGCCATGGGTCCCTGGACGGATAGCGTGGAGAAGAGGTTGTTCACGGTCCCGCGCGTCACGCGACCCGGCGAGGGCCGCAGTCCCACCACGCTGCAATAGGTGCCGGGCCGGCGCAGGCTGCCGCCATGGTCGGTGCCCTGGGCCAGCCAGACCTCGCCGGTCGCCAGCGACACGGCGCCGCCGCCGGTGCTGCCGCCGCAGGTGAGCGAGGTGTTCCAGGGATTGCGCGTGCGGCCGAAGACCTCGTTGAAGGTCGAGCCGCCCGCGCCGAATTCCGGCGTGTTGGATTTTCCGACGACAATGCCGCCA
>NZ_JBFUIP010001312.1:0-535 GCF_056401815.1 Aminobacter sp. P4_D5
GGGCGAGATCGGCGACAAGCTGCAGGAACTGCGTGCGCTGGGCGAAGACCCGACCGCGCTGTTCAGCACGCTGCTCGGCGCGATCGGCGGCCTGGCCGGCGGCTTCAGCCCCGATGGCTTCCCCGTCGCGCGCTATGTCGGTGCCGTGGCCGAGGGCGGCAAGATCGTCGCCGACCTGCTGCACGAGGTGGATGGCACCCCGGCCTCCTGGTTGCGCGCGCTGAAGCTGCCGGTGGGCGAGGGCCTGTCCACGATCGGGCGCAACATCGAGGAGTTCGGCCGCGCGACCTTGGGCGACACCGGCCGCTTCACCCATGCCATGGCGCTGGCCGGCAAGGGTCTTGCTGCCGATCCGGAGGCGCTGATCGAGCMGGGTCTGGGCTTCCTGCTCCCCTTCGGCGGCGCCGATATCGGCGGGCTGCGGCGGTTGCTGGATGGCACGCTGCCGGCACTCTCGGCGTTCAGCCTGCCGGCGACCCGCACCGCCGGGCTGCTCAAGGCGCTCGGCGACGTGCGGCTCGCGGCCTCCGGCGCG
>NZ_JBFUIP010001313.1:0-535 GCF_056401815.1 Aminobacter sp. P4_D5
GGCCGTGGCCCGGCTGGACGGCGTGCCGGTCGGTATCTCCACCGGAGCGGTGCTGGCCGCGATGATGCGGATCGCGCGGCAGCCGGGGATGGAGGGGAAGCTGATCGTCGGGATCGCCGCCTCCTTCGCCGAGCGCTACCTCTCCACGGACCTGTTCGAAGGGCTTTAGCGTCCGATCGGCCGCCCTGCGAAGCACGGTAGCGAAGCCCTGACCCGCCTGTTATCCTGCGGCTCCCCCCGGCTGCTTCCCTCCCCCCTGAGGTCTGGCCGACATGGCGCGTGAACTAGCCGAGCCTTCCGACCCCGCCGCCGGGCTGGGGCGCCTTGCCTCGCCCGCCGTCAAGGCGGCGATCCGTCGGCGTGCGAACGAGATGGGCGGGCTGCTGCTCGGCTTCCTCGGCCTGGCGCTGCTCGTCGCCCTCGGCACCTACAACCCGGCCGACCCCTCGCTCTCCACCGCCACGAGCCTGCGCCCGACCAACCTCGCCGGGCCCGTCGGCGCCATCGTTTCCGACGTGCTGCGGCAGGCCTGCGG
>NZ_JBFUIP010001314.1:0-534 GCF_056401815.1 Aminobacter sp. P4_D5
CGAGAACCGTGCCCGCGTGGCCCGCGCCGTCGGCGCCGAGCCGGCTGGCCTGCGCTCGCTTCGCCAGGTCCACGGGCCCCGCGTGGTCGAGGCGACCGCCCCTTGTGACACCTTGCCCGAGGCCGACGGCATGGTGACGAAGACCCCTGGGGTGGCGCTGGGCATCATCACCGCCGACTGCGCCCCCGCCCTGTTCCACGACCCCGCTGCCGGGGTGATCGGCGCCGCCCATGCCGGCTGGCGCGGCGCCGTGGACGGCGTGCTGGAAGCGACGGTCGAGGCCATGGTCGCGCTCGGCGCGGAGCGGGCCCGCATCGCCGCCGTCATCGGTCCCTGCATCGCCCAGGGCAGCTACGAGGTTCGCGCCGATCTGCGCGACGCCGTGGCCGATAACAGCTTCTTCGCCCCCGGCCGTGACGCGGAGCACTTCCAGTTCGACCTCGCCGGCTATTGCGTGGCGCGATTGCGGGCTGCCGGCGTGGCGGCCACCGCGCTCGGCCTCGACACCCTCTCCGACGAGGACCGCTTCTTCAG
>NZ_JBFUIP010001315.1:0-534 GCF_056401815.1 Aminobacter sp. P4_D5
GCTCTAAAGACCACCTTACCTGCTGTTTCGAAAGTCTTGGCTGCGTGGCTTTCCCGAACAGATAATCATTCCGTTAATTTGACGGTCGCGGGCGAGCAGGGAGTTCAAAATGTTGAACTTACACCAGCTAATACCGCTGCTATATTGGAAGAAATTGCCTCTCCTAAACCTCCCCCTATGATACTCAAAGCACCAGTCGAAGATAAAAACAACGCTGCAATAAATATAAAAATTGGATCAGTTGAAAGTTCGGGAAAAATCGTAATTACAGACATAAAACCAGACCTAAAATTGGCAAAATCTTTTCCATCGAGCAAACGGTCAAAAGAAAACCTCACCCCTGAAAATTTAAAAATTACATTAGTGCAAGAAACCCTTGTTCACATGCATGGACAATTATCAATTGAATTGCCAAAAGCGCGTAATCGCGAGCGGTTGGTTAAAAGAGTTAGGCTTTCCGCCTCACTCGCGGCACTTGTCAGCAATGTTGCGGTGCTAGGCGCACTAGGTTTGGGCAACGCAACGGCCTCAATC
>NZ_JBFUIP010001316.1:0-534 GCF_056401815.1 Aminobacter sp. P4_D5
GCTTCATGCCGGCGAGGAATTCCGCGTTCACCATGCCGCGATTCTCGGCATTGGAGGGGCAGTGGACGGTCACCCAATCGGCCTGCGCCAGGCCTTCCTGCAGCGTCTTCACGTGGCGGAAGCCCGCGCCCTTCACCGTGTTCATGGGCACGGCAGGATCGCAGATGACCACATCCATGCCGAAGGCCGCGCAGAGCCGCGCGACGCGTCCGCCGATGCGGCCGAAGCCCACCACGAGGACCGTCATGCCCGAGAGGTCCCAGGTCACGGGCGCCTCGGTGGTGCTCCATTTGAAATCGCGGGTATTGGCGTCGTAGGCCTTGGTGCCGCGGGCGATGTTGAGCATCAGCATCATCGCGTGCTCGGCCACGCTGAGAGCGTTGGCATCCGCCGTGACGGTGAGGGGAATGCCGCGCTTGCTCAGCTCCGGCACGTTCACCGCGTCGTAACCGACGCCATGGCGCGCGACGATCTGCAGCTTCGGCGAGAAGGACAGGAAGTCGGAGTCGATCGGCGTGCCGCGGACGATGATCG
>NZ_JBFUIP010001317.1:0-533 GCF_056401815.1 Aminobacter sp. P4_D5
CCATCACCGAGGCGGCGGCCGAACTGGACCGCTGGGAGTGCCGCGAGTACGACCTCAGCCTCATCAACGGCGGCCTTGATGACCGTCAGCTCGATCTTCCCAGTCAGCTGCGCCGCAACATCGTGCGCGAGATTTTCGAGGAGACGCTCAGCTCGCTTACCTTGGAGGAGGTCCAGATTCGGCAGAGCTATTTCGTTGAGCAGGGGGTATGATGGAACACATGGCGCAGGCCATTCTAGCCGATCTTGAAAAGCTCGCGGCCGCGGTGCGCACGCCAGCACCGACCGCACAGCCCAAGGGTCAGGAAGCGCTTCGGCACAGGCGTGCCCAGCGGGGCCATTGAAGCGTCCAGTCAAACCGATTTGTTCTATCCAAGCTCGTAGCCAGACCTCACATGCGCCGTGCTCTGGGGGTCCTACACCACCAGGGACACGACCGAGGCGTCCGGTTCAGCGGCTCGACCAGCGGCCGCGGCCTGCCGGGCCGATGCGCTCCAGATTCATCCGGTACTGATAGCGCTCGGGGTTGTAGAG
>NZ_JBFUIP010001318.1:0-533 GCF_056401815.1 Aminobacter sp. P4_D5
GGCCGGCCCTGCTACGAGCCAGCACCTCGCCATCGAACTGCTGCAGCTCCGCACGGGGCTGCGCTTTAACATCGTCCACTACCGCGGCTCGGGGCCAGGCATTTCCGACCTCGTGGCCGGCAACGTCCCCTTGATGATGGACAGCGTGGCGAGCGCCCTGCCGCAAATCCAGGGCGGGCGAGCACGGGGCATCGCGGTGGCGCAGCCGCGCCGCCTGCCGCAGTTGCCAGACCTGCCGACTATCGCGGAAACGGTATCGCCGGGCTATGAAGCGGCCGGCTGGACGGGGCTCGTTGCTCCTGCCGCGACGCCCCCGGACATCATACGGAAGATCTCGACGGATGTGCAGGCGATCCTGAACGATCGCGCCATGCAGGACCGGATCCTCAGCATGGGCGCCATCGCCGATCCCGGCACTCCCGAGCAATTCGGCGCCTTCGTGCGCAGTGAGATCGCGAAGTGGCGCGAGGTCGCCCAAGCGGCCAACGTCCGCCTGGACGGATAGAACCCGCTTTACTTCCGCTGGATCAGCT
>NZ_JBFUIP010001319.1:0-533 GCF_056401815.1 Aminobacter sp. P4_D5
CTTGCCGAGGGCGTCGGGCAGGAGCGGGAAGGGGGCCTTGAGGCGGAAGACGACCTCTCGGTCGGAGGGCGCGGCGATCTCGTCGGTGACGGCCATCAGCGACTGGCCGAAGGCGTCCACGCGGCCCCAACGTTGGAGGCTGGCCACCACGTCGCGGGCCAGGACCGGCTCGCCGTCGTGGAAGCGCAGGCCGTCGCGCAGCGTGAGGCGCCAGAGCTTCCCGTCGTTCTCCACGGCATGGCCGGTGAGCATCTGCGGCCGCGGGCGAAGGTTCTCGTCCTGGCCGTAGAGCGTGTCGTAGACCATCATCCCGTGCACGCGCGTCACGAAGGCGGCGGTGTAGACCGGGTCCAGGATGGCGAGGTCGGAGTTCGGGACGAATTTCAGCTGGCGCGAGGTCTGCGCGCCGGCGGCGAGGGGCGCGGCGAGGGCGCCCGCACCGGCGGCCTTGATGATGTCACGACGAAGCACGGCGATCCTCCGGCATCGCGGCGGCGCCGGCGATGCCAAAAAGTGACCAACTGCTTTTCCTC
>NZ_JBFUIP010001320.1:0-533 GCF_056401815.1 Aminobacter sp. P4_D5
GTTCACGCTTGCATGTGTGCGTGTGTCTTTCCCTCAGCCAAGGCCCTTAGTCAGGAAGACGCCAGTCGCCTCGCCTTCTCTGCAGCGAGATCGGTGACGGAGCCGGCAGCAGATCCGGTGCACCACCGCGCCCACGCTTCCATCATCGGTCGGCGCTCTAGCCTGGCGGTCTCAGCACTCATGGAACGCTGTAGAGGCTCCGCGCGCAGCTGGACCCCGCCGGCGCCAAAACCCGCGAGCAATAAGCGTTGATGTCGCCCTCGCTAAAGCAAGGCTCGAAATCCGCCATCGAAGCACCCAGCATCGAAGGGGCGTAACTCGGCGACTGAGCCACAATAGCGATGATGGCCTCGGCGGCGTGCGACTGCCGCGAGGGGGCCGCGGCGAAGAAGCGGGTGATCATCCGCTGTGTGTAGATGTGAAAGATGCGCTGTGTGCCAAGATAGGGCGAATCCAGGGCGCCGTGCTGTGCCAGGATGACGGGCGCCAGGCCGGGCGGGGAGCAGGACTGTTTGTAGCGATCCACGTAGCTG
>NZ_JBFUIP010001321.1:0-533 GCF_056401815.1 Aminobacter sp. P4_D5
GGCCAGATGGACCGCTGGAACATCGTCGCGACCCTGAACTACCTGCCGCACGCGCAGGAGACGGAGATCGTGCTGGCCAAGCTCGGCGTGACCGGCGACGCCAAGATGAAGAAGCAGGTCGAGGCCATGGTGGCCCTCGCCGACCTCACGCGCGCGGGCTTCATCGCCGGCGACATCTCGACCGTCATGTCGCCGCGCACGGTCATCACCTGGGCCGACAACACGCGCATCTTCGGCGATGTCGGCTTCGCCTTCCGGCTGACCTTCCTGAACAAGTGCGACGAGGCCGAGCGCTCGACGGTGGCGGAGTACTACCAGCGCTGCTTCAACGCCGAGATCTCGACGGGGCTCTACAAGAAGGCGAGCTAGCAGCGGGATCGAGGCAGGGCCGAGCCCTGCCTCGGCCCGGACCTGACGTGGTGCGGCGCCTTCGCCGCCTCGATCGAACGAGCTGAACATGTCGAAGCAGGACCTCACGCGGCAGGAAGAGTTCAAGCGCGCGACCGCCGGCGCCGTCCGCGCCATCGCCCAGC
>NZ_JBFUIP010001322.1:0-532 GCF_056401815.1 Aminobacter sp. P4_D5
CTCCTATGTGCTGAGCGGGCGCGAGGGCTACGAGATTACCGGCGGCTCCGCGACCTTCAACGGCATGGACCTGCTGGCCATGGAGCCGGAGGAGCGCGCGGGTGCTGGGCTCTTCCTCGCCTTCCAGTATCCGGTGGAGCTGCCGGGCGTGGGCAACGCCAACTTCCTGCGGACGGCGGTCAACGCCGTGCGCAAGCAGAAGGGCGAACCCGAGATCGACGCGATGCAGTTCCTCAAGCTGGCGCGGACCAAGCTCAAGGCGCTGCAGATGTCGGACGACATGCTGAAGCGCAACGTGAATGTCGGCTTTTCCGGCGGCGAGAAGAAGCGCAACGAGGTGCTGCAGATGGCGCTTCTGGAGCCGACGCTGGCCATCCTCGACGAGACGGATTCCGGCCTGGACATCGACGCGCTGAAGATCGTCGCCGATGGCGTGAACGCCATGCGCGGCCCGAATTTCTCGTCGCTCGTCATCACCCACTACCAGCGTCTGCTGGACTACATCGTGCCCGACCGCGTGCACGTGCTGATG
>NZ_JBFUIP010001323.1:0-532 GCF_056401815.1 Aminobacter sp. P4_D5
GGATTGGCGCGCGCGAGATGGCCGACGACGCGCTTGCCGTCGGTCTGCAGCGGGATGTGGGAGATGTCGGGCACGCCGCCCGGGCCGTTGCTGACCAGCAGGCAGAGGCGCGCCTCCTGCATCACGCGGAGGACGACCTCGGGCCGTTCCTCCCTGAACAGTGCGGGGGTGTAGAGCGTCATGGACCAACCTCGGCGGAACTTCGCCGAGCCTAGTCCATCACGCCAGCGGCGCCAAAATCAGAGCGCGCCGCCCTTGCGTCCCGCCATCGCGCCCAGCCGCAGCCGCAGCGCGTTGAGCTTGATGAAGCCCTGCGCGTCGAACTGGTCGTAGGCGCCCTGGTCCTCGTCGAAGGTCACGTGCTTCATCGAGTAGAGGCTCTTGGGCGACTCGCGCCCCGTCACGATCACGTTGCCCTTGTAGAGCTTCATCCGCACCGTGCCTTCGACGCTGGCCTGCGAGGTGTCGATCAGCGCCTGCAGCATCCGCCGCTCCGGCGAGAACCAGAAGCCGTTGTAGATGACCTCCGCAT
>NZ_JBFUIP010001324.1:0-532 GCF_056401815.1 Aminobacter sp. P4_D5
TCACGGAATCGGCGGCGATCAGGCCGTTCAGCGTCAGCAGCCCCAGCGAGGGCGGGCAGTCGAGCAGGATCCAGTCGACTCCCTTGAGAGCCGCCGCGCCGTTGGCCAGCGCATCGCGCAGCCGGGTTTCGCGGCGGGTAAGGTCCACCATCTCGAGCTCGCCGCCGGCCAGGTTTGGGTCGGCGGGCACGAGGGAAAGATTCGGAACGGCGGTCGGCCGCAGGACCTCGGCCAGCGGGCGACCCTCTACCAGCATGGCATAGCTGCCCGCGCCACGCGCAGCGCGTGCGATGCCCAGACCGGTCGAGGCATTGCCCTGCGGGTCGAGGTCGATCAACACCACCCGATGCTTCGCAGCCAGTGCGGCAGCCAGATTCACGGCCGTGGTCGTCTTGCCGACACCGCCCTTCTGGTTGGCGAGGGCGAGGACTTGATAGGTGGCGGGGTCAGGCACCGGCAGGGCGGATCTCGCTGAGGCGGAGGATGGTCGCTTGGGAGTCGGTCCGGCTCTGGAACCGCTCGACCTGCATAA
>NZ_JBFUIP010001325.1:0-532 GCF_056401815.1 Aminobacter sp. P4_D5
GAGGGCCATCAGGTTCGAAGACTTCGGCGCGAAACCCAGCTTACCGTAGAACGCGACGTTGTCCTGCTGGCAGTAGAGCTCGAAGCTGGACACCTTCTTCAAGCTCTCGTGCTGGATGATCTTCTCCATGATCGCCTTGCCGAGGCCATGCCCACGGAATGCGTGATGGACGATCACGTCGAAGATGAACGCCTTGAAGGTGTAGTCGGTCAAGACCCGCGCAAAAGCCGCCAAGCGGCCGTCTTCGGCGCAGCACCCCAGCGTCAGATCGGATCGCCCGAGCATGTGGACCATGTCTTCTCGGGTCCGCTTCGATGTCCACCATTCCTTGCCGAACATCTCGAAGAGTTCGTCGGCCCGAGAGCCCTCAATCTGCTCAACCCAAGTGAACTGCATTTCTGTCTCCCTGTTGGGGCGACGGTAGAGGGATCAGGGCGGCGTCGGAAGCTGGTGGATCGCGCGGCCCCTGACCGAGGGCGGGCCGGCGATGCTGAAGGCGATTGCGCTGATCGGCCGGGGGGCACTCCGAGAG
>NZ_JBFUIP010001326.1:0-532 GCF_056401815.1 Aminobacter sp. P4_D5
CCGGTGACCAGATCGTCTTCTTGAAGAACGAGACCTCGCTTGGCGTGAAAAACGGCATGATCGGCCGTGTCGTCGAGGCGGCATCAAACAGGATCGTCGCTGCCATCGGCGAGGGCGAACATCGTCGGCTGGTCAGGGTCGAGCAGCGTTTCTACCCCAAGGTTGATCATGGCTATGCAACGACGATCCACAAGTCTCAAGGGTCGACCGTCGATCGGGTCAAGGTGCTAGCTTCCCTCTCGCTCGATCGCCATTTGACCTATGTCGCGATGACCCGTCACCGCGAGGATATGGCGCTTTATTACGGGCGGCGTTCATTCGCCAAGGCGGGCGGGCTCGAGACCATTCTGTCGCGAAGCAACGCCAAGGAAACCACGCTCGATTACGAGCGCGGTGTCCTCTACCGGCAGGCACTGCGCTTTGCCGACAACCGCGGGCTGCACCTCGTCCGTGTTGCCCGCACACTCGTGCGCGATCGGCTCGACTGGATGCTTCGCCAGAAGGAGCGCCTTGCCGATCTGGCGCAGCGAAT
>NZ_JBFUIP010001327.1:0-532 GCF_056401815.1 Aminobacter sp. P4_D5
GTCGTGCAGCGCGCGCGACGACGGACATTCGACCTGGATCGGCCCGGCCGCCGTCTCCACCGTGACGCGCTGCAGCAGCGCCTCGGCGACGAGCGCGCGCGTGGAGGCCGCACGGCGCGGTTTCATGGGCACGGTCGCCTTGAGCACGAGGCCCGTGAGGAAATGCGCGATGCTGCGACTCATAAGTTGTTCAGTCTCCAGCCACGGCGCCTTCGCGCCGCGGGTCGGTGCCGCCGAGCAGGCGCCGCGAAGCGCCGTCGCGCTGCACGCGGATGATGTTGGTGCCGGAATTCATCTCGCGCGCCTCGACGGGGACGCCCCGGCCGATCAGCGCCGTCGCCAGGCTCGCCGCGGCTGTGCCCTGCTCCAGTTCCGTCAGGGCATTGAGCGCGCCGACATGCGGTAAGGCTGCCGCCGCCTGCGGATCGAGGTTCCAGTCGAGCGAGCCGGCCACGGACTGCACCACGAAGCCGATGATGCGCGAGCCACCGGCGGAGCCGGTGATGAGGTCGAGCTCGCCGTCGCGGAAGGC
>NZ_JBFUIP010001328.1:0-531 GCF_056401815.1 Aminobacter sp. P4_D5
CATTGGAGAAATAGGTGATCGGAATCTCCTTGAGGTTCCGCACCGTCTCCTCGAACTGCCCCGGCACCGGCCGCCCGTCGTCGATATGGATGGAGCCGCCCTCGGCGGTGAAGCGCAGCAGCGTGGAGGAACTGCCCATGGTGTGGTTCCAGGGCAGCCAGGCGAGCACGCCCGGCGGCGGCGCGCCGGGCATGCGGCCGCGCAGCTGCTCGTTGGCCGTGATGTTCGAGCAGTTCATGGCGTGCGTGTTGATCGCGCCCTTCGGCCGCCCSGTGGAGCCGGAGGTGAAGAGGATGCGCGCCGCGTCGTCCGGCCGGATGGCGGCGATGGAGCGCGCGACATCGCCGGTCGCCGGTGTCGCCGCGAGATCCGCATAGGCGAGGCTCGGCCGGTCCGGCGCCGGCCGGTCCACATGGATCAGCGTGACACCGTCCAGGTCCAGCGCCGCCAGCGCCCTGGCGAAGGTGGGACCATCCTGCACGAAGACGATGCCCGGCTTCACGATGCCGAAGATGTATTTCAGCTTCGCGT
>NZ_JBFUIP010001329.1:0-531 GCF_056401815.1 Aminobacter sp. P4_D5
ATGGCGCTGGTCATGTCGTGCGCACGGAAGGCCACCCAGCCGATGACGACGGCCAGCATGAGCAGGATATTGCCGAGGAAATAGGGCATCGGGCCGTGACCCATGGCGCTGGTCATGTCGTGCGCACGGAAGGCCACCCAGCCGATGACGACGGCCAGCATGAGCAGGATATTGCCGAGGAAATAGGGCATCGGGCCGTGACCCGCGCTGCGCCAGGCGCGGTGGATGGCCAGCCAGCCGCCATGCCAGAAGCCCCAGAAGATGAAGGTCCAGTTGGCGCCGTGCCAGAWGCCGCCGATGACCATGGTCATCAGCAGGTTGACGTAGGTGCGCACCGGGCCTTTCCGGTTACCGCCGAGCGAGATGTAGAGGTAGTCGCGCAGGAAGCGGCTCAGCGTCATGTGCCAGCGCTGCCAGAATTCCTGGATATTCCCGGAGAGGTAGGGGTCGTTGAAGTTCTCCGGGAAGCGGAAGGCGCACATCTGGGCCAGGCCGATGGCCATGGCGGAATAGCCCGCAAAGTCGAAGAAG
>NZ_JBFUIP010001330.1:0-531 GCF_056401815.1 Aminobacter sp. P4_D5
GTGCATGGTCCGGGTTCAGCAACAGCTGCAGGCTGTCCATCGGCGCGTCGGGCGCGACCTCGCGGATGCGGGCCGCGTTCATGCCGAAGCCGACCGTGCCCCAGAGATAGATCACCCCGTGCCGGTTGCCCGGATCCACCCCCGCGATGCGCGCCATCAGCGCGGCATCGAGGTTCGACGCATTCGGAATGCGCGCCATGTCGAGCGGCATCAGCGCATTGGCGCGCACCAGCCGGTTGAAGGCGGGCTCGCTGGTGGGCACCACGATGTCGTAGCCCGAACGTCCCGCGGAAAGCTTGCCCTCGAGCGTCTCCAGCGTGTCGTACACGTCGTAGCGGATGCGGATGCCCGTCTCGCGCTGGAAGCGCTCGATCGCATAGGGGTCGATGTAGTCCGCCCAGTTGTAGATGTTCAGCACCCGCTGCTGCGCCGACGCAGGCCAAGGCTGGGCCAGCAAGGCGATGGCGAGCAGCAGCGCAAGGTTCAGGAACAGGCGGCGCATGGGCGTCTCCGGAAGCGCGTCCCTCCGGC
>NZ_JBFUIP010001331.1:0-530 GCF_056401815.1 Aminobacter sp. P4_D5
CCGATATGAAGGGCAAGCGCATCTCGACCGGCGCGCCCGCCTCGGCCACTGAGCTCTTCGCACGCCGCCTGATCGCCGCGGCCGGTCTCGATATCGCCAAGGATTTCCGTGGCGTCGAGCGCCTCTCGCCGGCCGAGAGCACCAACGCCATCCGCGACGGCAAGATCGATGCCTATTTCTTCGTCTCGGGCATCCCGACCAGCGCCATCACGGACCTTGGCGCCACGCCCGGCACAACCTTGGTCCTGGTCGACCATGCCGATGCGCTGGCGGCCATCGTGCGCGAGCACGGGCCCGTCTATTTCGCCGAGACCATCCCGGCCGGGACCTATCCCGGCCAGACCACGCCGAACCAGCAGCTCTCGGTCGCGAACATCCTGGGCGTGCGCGAGGACGCCTCGCCGCAGCTGGTGACGCAGATCCTGAACATCCTCTGGAACAACCGCGAGGACTGGGCGCGCGTCCATTCCGCCGCGCAGGACTTCACGCTCGATCAGCAGAAGACCGCCGCCGCCGGCGTGCCCTGGCAC
>NZ_JBFUIP010001332.1:0-530 GCF_056401815.1 Aminobacter sp. P4_D5
GTATTGAACCTGATCGACCACGGCATGTCGCTGCAGGAGGCGGTGGAGGCGCCGCGGCTGTGGACCATGGGCGGGCCGGTGGAGATGGAGGGCGGCTTCGCCGCCGAGATCCGCGCGGCGATGGAGGCGATGGGACACCCGGCGGTCGCCATGCCGCACGTTGCCGGCGGCATGGGCGCGATCCGCTGGCACGAGGACGGGCTGATGGAGGGCGCCTCCTGCTGGCGGGCGGATGGCTCGCCGGTGGCGATCGGCGGCGGGCCGGCGCGGAAGGGCGTGCGGTTCTGGCCGGATGCGCCGAAGTCGTAAGCCTCCCTCGGCCGGAGGCTCCGTTGGTTTTCGGCCCCGAGGGCGCTATGAAGCGCCGCGATGACCGAAAAGCCCCTCTCCTTCCAGGACATGATCCTGCGCCTGCACGATTTCTGGTCGGCGCAGGGCTGCCTGATCCTTCAGCCCTACGACATGGAGATGGGCGCCGGCACCTTCCATCCGGCGACGACGCTCCGCGCCCTCGGCCCGCAGCCCTGGAG
>NZ_JBFUIP010001333.1:0-530 GCF_056401815.1 Aminobacter sp. P4_D5
CTTCAGGGCTTGAGCCTCATGTCCGACGTTCTGGGCCTGAAGGCTGCAACGATGCGCCTGGAGATGGACCCGCTTGGCGACACGACCCGCACCACGCTGCTGATGATGCTCCGGGTGATCGAGGGTAAGGAACCGATCAAGATCGCCGCCGACGGCAGTCACTACATCGAGGTCGAGGCCGAGGATGGCGAGGTAGTCGATGCCCCCGAGGGGGGTTTTGAAGAGGTGGACGACGACCCGTTGGCCTAACCTGAGGCTGCCGCAGCACGCCTACCCCGGCGCCGGTCCTGACACCGCTCGATCCGGTTTCGATGTGCCCCTACATGTGCCCCCTTCGGCACTGACGGCCAAAGAATGGCCCCGGAAACCAAGGCTTTTCCGTCGCCTCAACAGAAGAAATTCACGTCCTGTACACGTCGATGATGTCGTTCAGCAGCTTCAGTGCCTCGGCCTTCGGCCGCTGGAAGGCGTTGCGGCCGACGATCGAGCCGTTGCCGCCGCCGGCATGGATCGCCCGCACCTCATCCAGC
>NZ_JBFUIP010001334.1:0-530 GCF_056401815.1 Aminobacter sp. P4_D5
GGCATCATCACCCTGCCGCTCGAGATGCCGCTGCGTGTCGCCGAAGACGCCGCCGTGCTCGACCTGATGAGCGGCGAGCGGCTGGAGCTCGGCATCGGCCCGGGCGGCAATGCCTCGGCCTTTACCGCCTTCGGGCTGAACGGCGCCGAGCGCGGCCGGATTTTTGGCGAGAACACGCAGATGCTGAAGGACGCGCTCGCCGGGCAGACCGTGCCAGGCGGCGACCATCTCTATCCGGCGGCGCCGGCCAGCCTCCTGGACCGCATGTGGCAGGCGACCTTCACCGTCGAGGGCGCCCGCCGCGCCGGGGCGGCCGGGGATGGGCTGCTGCTCTCGCGCACCCAGCCGCGGCCGAAGGATCAGCCGGACCAGTCGCTCGCCGACATCCAGAACCCGATGATCGACGCCTATCTGGAAGCCCTGCCGTCCGGGCGCAAGCCACGCATCCTGGCCTCCCGCTCCGTCTTCGTGACCGACGACCGCGCCGACGCCTTCCGCTTCGCCGAGATCGGCCTGCAGCGCTTCAGCGC
>NZ_JBFUIP010001335.1:0-530 GCF_056401815.1 Aminobacter sp. P4_D5
GGCCTGCCCTGCTGCACCGTCTTCACCGGCTTTCCCCTGGCCGATACCGAGGACACCGCGCTCACCGTTCTCGCCACCGCCCACAAGGACCGCGCCCAGGCCGAGGCGGCGGCGAAGCGCGTGGGCGATCTTGCCTGGTCCATGCGCGAGGAATTCGTCCAGGTGCTGGAGCCGCTGGAGAGCGCCCTCGCCCGCGCCGCGGAGATCCAGGACGGGCCGGTCATCCTCGCGGACATGTCGGACAACTGCCATTCCGGCGGCAGCATGGACAGCATGGCCGTCATCGCGGAGGCGCTGCATCAGGGGCTCGACGCCATCCTCGCCGGCCCGATCCGCGACCCCGAGGCGGTGGCGCAGATGGTCGCGGCGGGGATCGGCGCGACGGTCACGCTCGATATCGGCGGGAAGCTGCATGCGCCGGCGCTCAAGGAGCAGCTGCAGCCGATGCGGCTGACCGGCGTGGTGAAGACGCTCTCCATGGGCAAATTCAAGGTGGAGGGGCCGATCTTCACGGGTATGCCCGTCGATCT
>NZ_JBFUIP010001336.1:0-530 GCF_056401815.1 Aminobacter sp. P4_D5
CGGCGAGCACTTCGCCGAAGGGCAGGCCTTTCAGCCGCATCTCCGTGAGGATGTAGTTGCAGGTGCCGTTCAGGATGCCGGCGACGCGGGTGATGCGGTTGCCCGCCAGCCCCTCGCGCAGCGCCTTGATCGCGGGGATGCCGCCGGCCACCGCCGCCTCGTAGGAGAGCGCGACACCCTTGGCCTCGGCGAGCCGCGCCAGCGCCGCGCCATGCGTCGCGAGCAGCGCCTTGTTGGCGGTGACCACGGGCTTGCCGGCGGCGAGCGCCGCCTCGACCAGCGCGCGGGCCGGCCCTTCCGAGCCGCCCATCAGCTCGACCACGATGCCGACCTCGGGATCGGCGGCCAGCGCCACGGCGTCGTCGTGCCAGCGCAGCTTCGAGACATCCACGCCGCGATCGCGGGAGCGGTCGCGCGCCGAGACGGCGACCACCTCGATGGGGCGCCCGGCACGGGCCGTGATGATGGCGGCATTGTCGCGCAGCAGGGTCAGCAATCCGGCCCCGACCGTTCCGAGGCCGGCCACGCCC
>NZ_JBFUIP010001337.1:0-530 GCF_056401815.1 Aminobacter sp. P4_D5
TCAGGCGCGGGCGGCGCGCTGCATCCCAGTAGTTGTCGTTGCGCGAGAGCTCGACCGACTGGCGCGGCGTGAAGCGCGTGATGCGGAAGGGTCCCGTGCCCGCCGGCGCGTTGCCGACGCGCGCCCAGTCGCGCCCTGCCGCATCAAAGGCCTGCGGCGAGGAGAAGAGGATATAGGGAAGGATGTAGGGAAGGTAGCTCAGCGGCCGATCGCTGCTGATCTCGATCGTCATGTCGTCGATCTTGCGGTAGCTCGCGAAGCCCGCGGTGCGCGGACGCGTGAAGGCCGAGCCCTGCGGATCGTAATTCGGCGCATCCTGCCGGTAGAAACGGTCGAACCCCCAGATCGCGGCATCGGCATTCCAGGGCGWGCCGTCATGGAAGGTGACGCCGGCGCGCAGCTTGAAGCGCCACTTGGTCGGGTCGGTCGCGTCCTGCTCCCAGGATTCCGCGAGGCCGGGCTTCACGCCCGCCAGCGTGTCCGAGCGCGAAAGGTCCCAGAGCACGTGGGATTCGAAGACCGGGTAGCCC
>NZ_JBFUIP010001338.1:0-529 GCF_056401815.1 Aminobacter sp. P4_D5
CCGTGACACAGCGCGTCTGCCGCTGACGCCGGACGGCGCGATGCCGGGGACTTCCGGCATTGCGCCCGCCCCTCGCGCTCCCCACATGAATCCCGCGGCGGAAGCCATCCGCTCCGGCGGATAGGCTCCCCTCGGAACCTCCCCGCACAGGGGCGGATCGTTCCGGCCGGGACCCGAAAGGCATGACGGCTTCTGTTCAGAACCGGGATGCGGTAGGGTCCGGCCATTCTTAAKCACCACGGGATCGAGGCGCGACAATGGGTTCCTTCAGCATCTGGCATTGGATGATCGTGTTGGCGGTTGTTCTGCTGCTCTGCGGAAGCGGCAAGATCAGCGGCCTCATGGGCGACGTCGCCAAGGGTATCAAATCCTTCAAGGCGAACATCAAGGACGACGAGAAGGAGGGTGACGCCTCCATGACCGCCGAGAGCGCGCCGCCCGCCGGCACCATCGCCGGCCCGGCCGCCACCACGGCGCATCCGACCGCCGCCACCACGACCACCGGCCGCCCCGCGGCCTGAGCGTCAGC
>NZ_JBFUIP010001339.1:0-529 GCF_056401815.1 Aminobacter sp. P4_D5
GAGGGGATCGAAGGGAAGCCCGGCGATCGGGACGGCGGCATTTCCCCGGTACCAATCCCCAGAGCCAAATTTGCCGCCCCCCACGTCGGCCTCAGCCCTTACGGCGACACGATCGGTCTAATGAGGTCCGCCCCACTCGACGTGATTCTCAGTTACCCCGGCCCTCATTATCATCATGTCCGATTCCGCACCGACGGCGTACTGCGGCAGTGGCCGGTTGCCGTCGCGGACGATGATCGTGCGGGACGGATAGATCTGAGCACGGTTAGCATCGCCCCCTCGAATGCAGGACCTGCCCTGCCACCGGGCCGTATCTTCATGGACGGCGCGCTGCTGTGGATGCTGGAGCATTCCCACTCATTCAGCAGCCTGGATGAAGCATCGATCGCCATGCGCGATGCCCTTGCCGATGAGGAGCTCAACCAAAGACTGGCGGTACGTGGTTTCCGAGGGAGTTGGCACGCCGACCGGCCGCTCCTGGGACCGCTGCATCAACCGATAAGCCCGGAATTTTTTCAAACCCCAGGTG
>NZ_JBFUIP010001340.1:0-529 GCF_056401815.1 Aminobacter sp. P4_D5
GCCCTTCATCGAGGCGGCCTTGAGCTGCGAGGCATAGTCCTGCGGCGGCGCCTCGAGCGAGGTGTAGTCCCACACATGCGGCCCGGCCATCGCCTGGGTCATCAGCGCGGCGTCCTCCACGCTGCGGGTCAGCGGGCCGATATGGGTGGCGAGCTCGTTGTTCGACATCGGCCAGTTCGGAACGCGCCCATGCGTCGGCTTCAGACCATAGACGCCCGAGAAGTGTGCGGGCATGCGGATCGAGCCCGCCCCGTCGCCGCCCTGGTGCAGCGGTCCGTAGCCGCAGGCCGCCGCGACGCCCGCGCCTGAGGAGGAGGCTCCCGCATTCAGCCCCCTGCCCCAGGGATTGTGGGTGATGCCGGAGATCATCGCATGACTCACGCCCTTCCAGCCCCATTCGCTGGCCGAGGTCGTCTTGCCCATCATCATCCCGCCCGCCGAGAGCAGCCGGCTGACGCAGGGCGCATCCACGTCGGGGATGGTGCCCTGCAGGATGATGGTGGCGAAATCCGTCTGCACGCCCTTGGTG
>NZ_JBFUIP010001341.1:0-529 GCF_056401815.1 Aminobacter sp. P4_D5
GGCCATGACGGTGCTTCCATGGGTGAGGGGGCTGCGCGGACGGGCACGCGCCCAGTCTGTGGCAAGCCCTATAGTGGCAGGGCCGGTCCGGGCCAAGCCCTGAGACGAAGGGGGAGGAAAACGATGTTCGACGAGGAGCCGCGGCCGAAGCCGCCCCAACGCTTCACCCCGGCCGCRCTGCAGGACTGGGCCGAGACGGATCTGCGCATCTATATCGATGACCTCAAGGCGGAGATCGCCCGGGCCGAGGCGGCCATCGCCGCGCGCTCGAATCAGCGGGCGGCGGCCGATGCCTTCTTCAAGCGGCCCTAGGACATAGGAAAGGGCCGGCGGTTTCCCGCCGGCCCTCCCGTTCACACCTGCCTTCTGCTCAGGCCGCCTGGGCGACCTGCTCGATCGCGGGCTGGCGCGGCGCCGGCGCCTGGATCTCGATCCGGCGAGGCTTCAGCGCCTCCGGCACCTCGCGCTTCAGCGCGACATGGAGCAGGCCGTTCTCCATTCGCGCACCCTGGACCACGAGGTGGTCGGC
>NZ_JBFUIP010001342.1:0-528 GCF_056401815.1 Aminobacter sp. P4_D5
GGCTTCCGCTCAGTCTGCCAAGCCAGGAGTATCGTCTCGGCTGCCAGCGCGTTCGTTCTCTTCCTTTGATTGCCGATAGGCGCTTGGACCGCCTGAGCCTCCACCGGGTGGGTCGTCGCGCTGCTGGGCGCCTCGAGTTCACATTGGGGCGGAGTCTCATGTTGGCGGTCAGCACCGGCCAGAGCTGCACGTCGCATGGCTTCGATTTTCGCGAGGGCCTTAGCCGCCTTCTGGCGGGCCTCTGACTGGTCCTTCGTATCGAGGCTCACAATCCACTCGCGCACGCCGGCAGCCTGCCGCAGTGCGGCAGGAACAGCTTTCCGGACTCGATAAATTCCAGTCTTCGGGTGCTTGGTCGGTCGGGTCATCGCAAGGGCCACTTGTATCACCCCTTTGTAGCAGTGGGGAGACGTAAGGCCCTGATTTTCCCGATTATCCCGCCCCATCAAGGGGGTAGGATGGTGCTGTTGGAGAGGATTGAACTCTCGACCTCTCCCTTACCAAGGGAGTGCTCTACCACTGAGCTAC
>NZ_JBFUIP010001343.1:0-528 GCF_056401815.1 Aminobacter sp. P4_D5
GCATGTACGAGGTCATGAGGTATTGGGACGACGACCTTCCCGAGTGGAACGCGGAGCAACGCGAATTCGCGGTGGCGTGGCGGAACCAGCCGAAGTGGGTCGTGTCGCGCTCGCTGAAGTCGGTCGGCCCCAACGCGACGCTTGTTTCGGATGACCTCGAGGCGGTGATATCTGGGCTGAAGGCCCGGCTTGCTGGGGAGATCTCCGTTTCCGGACCAGACCTGGCGCGAAGCCTCACCGACCTCGGTCTGATTGACGAGTATCAGCTCTACTTCCACCCGTTCGTGCTGGGTCACGGCAAGCCATTCTTCGCCGCCCCCCGGCCGCCGCTTCGCTTCGTGGCCAGCGATCTCATGGGCGATGACGTGATCAGGCTGACCTACGTTCCTGCCTGATCACCCAACTCGCGGGCGCGACCCGGCGCCGCTGTCACCGGCGCATCCCTATTCAGACGGCGAGATGTGCGTGTAGCGTCTTATCGGCGCGGCAGGGCGCGGCTGACGGCCACGCCGCGAAGAGGGTTCACGA
>NZ_JBFUIP010001344.1:0-528 GCF_056401815.1 Aminobacter sp. P4_D5
CCATGCCGGCGCGCGTCTCGGCGAGGGCCGCAGCGCCATCCGCGAGATGGCCAAGCAGATCGTCGCCGTCGAGGAGATGACGACCGAGGCCTGCACCTTCTCCGTCGGCGTGATCCATGGCGGGCAGTGGGTGAACTGCGTGGCGACCTACTGCGACGCGGAGTCCCTCTCCATGGCCAAGCGCCAGGAGGACCTCGACGCGGCGGTCCAGAAGATGCTGTCGCTGAAGGCGAGCGGGAACGACGTGCAGCTCGAGGTGAAGCGCGGCGTGACGCGCCCCGTCTGGGAGCCGGACGGCACGGTGATCGCCCTGCATGCGACGGCGGAATCCATCGCGAAGCGCCTGGGCTTCGGCCTGCCCCACCAGTCGGCCGGGGGCGGCTCGGACGGCAACTTCACGGGCGCCATGGGCATCCCCACGCTGGACGGGCTCGGCATCCAGGGCGCGCTCGCGCATACGCTGGAGGAGCATGTGCAGGTCAGCAGCATGGTGCCCCGCGCCAAGCTCTTCGCGGGCTTGCTGCAGAG
>NZ_JBFUIP010001345.1:0-528 GCF_056401815.1 Aminobacter sp. P4_D5
CGCCATGTCCACCGACCCAGGCAGCCGGTGCGAGGCGCCGTAGCCCGGCGCATCGATGGCGAAGGTCCGGAAATGCGGCGCCAGCAGCGGCAGCATATGCCGGAAGGCGCGGTGCGAGCGCGGCGTGGCGTGCAGCAGCAGGAGCGGCGGACCCTCGCCGGCCTCAGCGTAGTGGACGGCGCCGCGCGGGGTCTGCGCATAGCCATGGCGGCTTGCAGCACTCATTCGGGCGGCCGGATGCCGACGTCGCGGATCAGCGCCGCGTAGCGGTCCATGTCCTGCCGGATGCGCTGCTCGAAGGCCTCGGGCGTGGTGCCGATGGGCTGGATGCCGAGCCGCCCCAGCACCTGTCGCGCCTCAGGCTCCTGCAGCGCCGCATTCACCCCTTCGTTCAGCGTGGCGAGGATCGGCGGGGGGATGCGCACGGGGCCGAGCACGCCCCACCAGATGCCCGCATCGAAGCCCGGCAGGCCGGATTCCGCTGCCGTCGGCASGTCCGGCAGGGCCGGCCAACGCTCGAGGCTGGTG
>NZ_JBFUIP010001346.1:0-528 GCF_056401815.1 Aminobacter sp. P4_D5
GTGCTGGAGGATCCGGTGGTGAAGCAGATCGCCGGGGAGCATGGCGCGACGCCCGGCCAGGTGGCGCTGGCGTACCTGCTCTCGAAGGAGCTGGTGGCCGCGATTCCCAAGGCGCGCGGCGTCGGGCGGCAGGCGGAGAACATGGCCGCCGCGAAGCTGAAGCTCAGTGATTCGGACCTCGAGGCGATCGCCGCCCTGCCGAAGAACCGGCGCTTCGTGAACCCGGCCTTCGCCCCCGCCTGGGACCGCTGATCGGGCTTGCGGCGGGCCGCCCTCCCGGATCAAACTCCGCCCGCTGGACCGGACGCAGAAATCCGACGGGACGCCCCTTGCGGCCCGCAACGCCCCCCGGCATTCCGCGTTTGCGCGAGGTGCCGTGGACCGGTGCTGTGACGAGGAAAGGTTTAGATATGGCGGAACCGGATGATGACGGCGAAGAGGTCGATCTCGGCATCAGCCTGGAGATCGTCGCCACGGTCGTGGACCTCGCCAATGCCGTTCAGGAGGCCGAGGAGGCCAAGATCGGCG
>NZ_JBFUIP010001347.1:0-528 GCF_056401815.1 Aminobacter sp. P4_D5
GATCCGTCAGCGACGAGTACAGCTCCACAATCTCGACCAAATCGGCGGATGGCTCGATGTCGTACSTAGCGCGSGGGGCGAAAGGAGCGGGCGCGACATYACTCATCAACTCTTCGGTCCGGACACCCAACGCCGTCGCGATAGCGATGAGCCTGCTAGCCGCCACSCGGGTCGYGCCRACYTCGTARCGGTGGAACTGTGGAACCGTAACRCCGACCTGCKTGGCCATTTGGYTGAGCGTGAGGCCYCGCTGGCGCCGAAGGCTCCTGATCCGCTGGCCCACCAAGGCGTCCAAGCGTGTGGCTGAGCGATCTGATCCATCCGCCGTCATCGTTTTCGTCCCTGCACCGCGTCCCTTTGGTCTGTGAACGAGAGCGAACGAGGATCTGGCCCTAACGGTTGCAGGTGCCCGCCGGAAGTCATCACGCCTGCGTGATGGCCGTACAATGGGCGAGGGGAGGGGGTGTGGGTGAGCGCCGGCGGGGGAGCCGATCATCACCATCCGCGCGCCCAGGCGAACGTGAAGAT
>NZ_JBFUIP010001348.1:0-527 GCF_056401815.1 Aminobacter sp. P4_D5
CACCATGGCCGCGCTGCGGGCCGGCGCGTCGGACTATATTCCGAAGCCAGGGGCTTCGGGCGGGGGTCTGGCAGATCCGCATTTCCGCGGCGAATTGCTGGCCAAGGTGAAGGGCTGGGCGCGGCTGCGACAGAAACCGGTGATGGCGCAGGCGCGGCCGCCGGGCATGGCTGTGCGGCTTGCGGTTCCTGGCGCCGTGCCGAAGATCGTCTGCATCGGCAGCTCCACGGGCGGCCCGCAGGCGCTGGCGGCGCTGGTGCGGCGGCTGCCGCGGCAGATTGCGGTGCCTGTCTTGATCGTGCAGCACATGCCGGCCGGCTTCACCGCGATGCTCGCGCAGCACCTCGACACACTTGGTGGTCCACGTGTGACCGAGGCTCAGGAGGGTGACGTGCTGGAGGCCGGGCGCATCTTTCTCGCGCCCGGGGACCGGCATCTTCTGGCCAAGGCCGAGGGCGAACGGGTCTCTCTGCACCTCTCCGACGCGCCGCCCGAGAATTTCTGCCGGCCCGCGGTGGATCCCACGC
>NZ_JBFUIP010001349.1:0-527 GCF_056401815.1 Aminobacter sp. P4_D5
GCCACCCTGTGCCACATCGCATGGGTCTGCGGATTGCCGTGCAGCAGCAGCAGCGGCGGCCCGCTTCCGCCCTTGCGGAAGCGCACGGCGTTGCCCGCGATCATCAGCGTCTCCAGCGTGAAACCCTCGAAGAACATGCGCCGCTCCCGGTCGATTTCCCGCGAAGCTAGCGCCCTTCGCGGTGCCTGCCCATTGACCCGCCGGGGCCCCTGCGCGAGCGTGCGCGAATCCGCAAGGATATAGGAGAGAGAAATGCCCGCAGACGACGAAGCCCTGTTCAAGAAGGGCATGCCCATCCGCCGTGCCGTGCTCGGCGCGGAGTACGTCGATTCCAGCATGGCCAAGGCCGACGACTTCATGATGTCGTTCCAGCGCGCCACCACGACCATCGCCTGGGGCTGGGCCTGGGGCGACCCGACCCTTTCGCGCAAGACGCGCAGCCTGCTGAACCTCGCCATGCTGACGGCCCTCRGCAAGTCGCCCGAGATCAAGCTGCATGTGAAGGGTGCGCTAAACAACGGCATCAC
>NZ_JBFUIP010001350.1:0-527 GCF_056401815.1 Aminobacter sp. P4_D5
GCCGAACAAAAACGCGCTCCACCGGACATCAATCCGGTGGAGCGCGCCCTGCCACACGAAAAAGGCCCGGTTCCTGGAGGAACCGGGCCTTTTCGGGAAGCCAGTCGATCGGGAGAGGAGAGCCTCGGGACGCAATTCGCCCCTTGGCCCGGGTTTTCTAGGTCGGGAGGAGTGGCCAAGTCAAGTTTTTTTTCCTAGATTCACGAGACTTCGTCAGAACCCGGAACAATCCATGCGGGGTCATGGCAAAGGGCGCGTGCGGGCCGAGCACGGCCCGGCAGACGGCCACGCAGCTGAAGGGTACGCCGCGCAGCCCGCGGCCCAGCGCCGGCTCCTCCAGGGGGAAGGCGCCGACCGGCAGAAGCCCGGCGCGGCGATAGAAGCCCGGCAGGTCGAAGCCTGCCGGAACCTCCAGCCGCGCCACCAGCAGGCGGCCGGTCAGCGGGTCCAGCACCGTCCATCCACTGTTGTCCTCGATGGCGGCGAAGCAGTGCCGGAAGCCGCGCCGCAACAGTCGCTGCCAGAGG
>NZ_JBFUIP010001351.1:0-527 GCF_056401815.1 Aminobacter sp. P4_D5
GGCCAGCGCCTGCTGCGCCGGCGTGCGCTGCTCGGKCGGGATSAGCGGAAAGCGGTCCTGGGCGAGGGTCGGGGTAACCAGCGCCGATCCGAAGACGGCTGCCAACAATAGCTTGCGCATGACGTTTCTCCTGAAGATTGTTCGTTACGTAACAATCTGCGGTGCGCCGCTTTGGCGGGCAAGCGCCGGGATCAGTCGCTGATCGGGCCGGAGCGCAGCTTCTTGGTGGCGCCGTGCTTCGTCTTGCTGTCCATCCGCCGCGTCTGCGAGCCCTTGGTGGGCTTGGTCTTGCGGCGGATGGGCGGGGGCGGGGCAGCGGCCTCGCGGATGAGGTCGGCCAGCCGGTCGAGCGCGTCTTCCCTGTTCCGGATCTGGGACCGGTACTGCTGGGCGAAGATGAGGATCTCACCGGCGTCGGTCATCCGCTGGCCGGCGATGGCACGCAGCCGCATCTTGATTCGGTCGGACAGGGCGGTCGAGGCGAAGGCGTCGAACCGCAGGTGAACGGCCGTCGATGCCTTCTGCAC
>NZ_JBFUIP010001352.1:0-527 GCF_056401815.1 Aminobacter sp. P4_D5
GACCACATGGGCGAGCCATTCGCGGCTGAGGAACTTCAGCACCTGGTCCACGGCGCAGCCGTTCGTGATGGGTCGCACCTGCGGCTCCATGGCGTCACTCATGTGCAAGCTCCCTGTCGCCGTTTCGCTAGTGATCGTCGGGTAACTGGTTGTACCGGGCCGCGATGGGTTTCTAATGCGCGCCGTGGCTTATCGCACGCCGCAGAGAACAAGGGATCAAGATCATGCCGAACGCCACCCCGACCCCGGGCAAGCTGCTGCTTACCCCCTCCGACCATACGCTGATCATGATCGACTTCCAGTCGCAGATGGCCTTCGCGACGAAGTCCATCGACGCCGTCGTGCTGCGCAACAACGCCGCGCTGGTGGCGAACGCGGCCCACGGCTTCGGCGTCACCAGCATCCTCACCACCGTCGCCGAGAAGAGCTTCTCGGGCCCGATGTTCGACGAGATATCAGCGGCCTTCCCGGGCCAGAAGATGCTGGACCGCACCAGCATGAACACCTGGGAGGATGCGGGCGTGATC
>NZ_JBFUIP010001353.1:0-527 GCF_056401815.1 Aminobacter sp. P4_D5
GCCCAGGCCGGCGCCAGCATGGACAGCGCGGCGAGCGGGATGCCGAGCGTCCACCAGCCATCGGCTGGCCAGCTTCCCGGTCCGGCGAGCAGCAAGGCTACCGGCAGCGCGACGACGGCGAGCGCCGCGTCGAGCGAGAGGTTCAGCAGGATTCGCGAAGGGGCCTTAGCCATTCGGCGCCTTATAGGTCCTTCCCACTCCGCCCTCAAACATTCGGTTCCGGCTGGATTCTCGCGGCGCGGCCAGGAGGCCGCGATACAGTTCGACCAGCCTGATGGCCTCGGCCTCCCATCCCCATTCGCCGCGCGCCGCCCGCCAGCCGGCCTCGCCCATCCGGGCGCGGGCGGCGTGGTCGGTCAGGGCCGTGATCCCCGCGGCGATGCAGGCCGGGCTGGTCACATCCACCAGCACCCCGCAGCCGGCGGCGCCGATGATATCGGCAACCCCGGTCGCGAAGTCCGGAGCGAGGACGGGCAGGCCGATCGCCATTCCGTCGAAGAGCTTGTGCGGCAAGGCGAGGCGATGGT
>NZ_JBFUIP010001354.1:0-527 GCF_056401815.1 Aminobacter sp. P4_D5
GAACCCACCTCGACGACCTCGCCCATGGTCTCGTGACCCAGGATGTCGCCGCCCTTCATGCCAGGCATGACCCCGTTGAAGAGGTGGAGGTCGGAGCCGCAAATGGCGCAGGCCGTGACCTTGATGATGGCGTCACGCGGGTGCTCGATCGTCGGATCAGGAACGGTGTCGCAGCGGATATCGCTTTTGCCGTGCCAGGTGAGCGCTTTCATGAGGATATCCTGCCGGCTGCGTGAGGAAGACGTCTCCAGACAACCTGCCGCGGCCTTGGCCGTTGCCGACGGGCCTCACGAAATATCAGGACTTTACATAGGTTAGTGCCATCGATCGGAAGAGCAATCTTCTCGCGCTCGGGCAACCCTTTGCGCAGCGGGCGATTTCTCAATCTGCCACCTGCAACACCGAGTTTCGGTGCCAGCCGACACCCGCCAGCAATGTGAAAGATCATATTCATGAGCATCTTCAGCTCGATCCTGCACAGGATCTTCGATCACTCCTCCAGCCTGACGCCCGCCGCGACGCCTAGC
>NZ_JBFUIP010001355.1:0-526 GCF_056401815.1 Aminobacter sp. P4_D5
ACGTGGTGCAGACGCTCGACGCCTTCGCGGCGGGCATCAAGGCGCTCTGACGGATTCGTCCGGGCTGATTGACGTAAGCCTGCCCTGAATGTTCCACTGGCGGAAAGTCGGAGGAAACCAATGGCAGGCTCGCTCTCATCGGAGCAGACGCGCGCCTATGGCGAGCGTGGCTACGTCTTTCCCATCCGGGTGATGCCCGCCGAGGAGGCGGGACGCACCCTTGCGGCGTTGCGGGCCAGCGAGAACCGGCTCGGCAGCCGGCTCGCCGGGCGGATGAACCAGAAGCCGCACCTTCTCTTCCCCTGGGCCGACGCGCTGGTGCGCCATCCCGCCGTTCTGAATGCTGTGGAATCGGTGCTCGGGCCCGACATCCTCTGCTGGGGCAGCCAGTTCTTCAGCAAGGAGGCGCGCGACCCCGCCTATGTCTCCTGGCATCAGGACGGCACCTATTGGGGCCTCTCCTCACCCGACGTGGTCACGGCCTGGGTCGCGCTGACGCCGAGCGTGGTGGAGAACGGCTGCATGC
>NZ_JBFUIP010001356.1:0-526 GCF_056401815.1 Aminobacter sp. P4_D5
GGCCAGATCGAACCGGTCGGCGTTCATGACCTTGGTCCAGGCCGCCACAAAGTCCTTCACGAATTTCGCCTTCGCGTCGCTCTGTGCATAGACCTCGGAGAGCGCGCGAAGCTGCGAGTTGGACCCGAAGACGAGGTCGGCACGCGTGCCCGTCCACTTCACCGCACCCGACGCATCCCGGCCCTCGAAGACGCCGTCATCCCCCGCCGCCTTCCACGCCGTGCCCATGTCGAGCAGGTTGACGAAGAAGTCGTTGGTCAGCGTCCCCGGCGTCTTCGTGAAGACGCCGTGCTTCGTGCCGCCGGCATTCGCGCCGAGCACCCGCAGGCCGCCGATAAGCACCGTCATCTCCGGCGCCGACAGCGTCATCAGCTGCGCCCGATCGACCAGCAGTTCCTCGGCCGACACGCTGAACTTCGCCCGGAGGTAGTTGCGGAAGCCATCCGCCGCGGGCTCGAGGACGCCGAAGGATTCGACGTCCGTCTGCTCCTGCGAGGCGTCCGCACGGCCCGGCGTGAAGGGCACC
>NZ_JBFUIP010001357.1:0-526 GCF_056401815.1 Aminobacter sp. P4_D5
CCTTCTTGCCGTCCAGCAGGATGGCATTGGCGCGCGCATTGGTACGAAGGGAAAGATTCGGCCGGCTCAACGCGCCATGCAGGAAGGCGCGGTAGGAACTCACCCGCTTCCCATTGAGGATCGCCCGCTGAAAGTAGCCGACGCCCGCCTGGTCGCCGCTGTTGTAGTCGGGGTTGCGCGGAATCCCCATGCCGACGCAGCCGGCGATGAAGGCCTCGGAGAGCGGGTGGATCCAGTCCATGTCCGTCACCGGGATGCCCTGGGTCCGGCCGCGCTTAGCATCGTCGCCGAAGCCGATGCGCCGCTCGGTGCGGCGGTAGTAGGGCAGGCTGTCGGCATAGCCCCAGCCGCGATTGCCCATCTGCGCCCATTGGTCGAGGTCGGCCGGTTGGCCGCGGTTGTAGATCATCCCGTTGACGGATGAGCTGCCGCCCAGCGTCCGGCCCTGCACGGTCGCGATGCGGCGTCCGCCGGTCCGCTCCGTGGGCTCCGTGCTGAACTGCCAGGTGACGCCTGGGTCCTTCAG
>NZ_JBFUIP010001358.1:0-526 GCF_056401815.1 Aminobacter sp. P4_D5
GGGTGGATCGGCGAAGAGGGTGAGGCCGCGCTGCCGCGCCTGGGGCATCAGCGTCTCGACCGTGCCCTCGATCAGGCCGCGCAGGCTGAAGGGCAGCGCCTCCACCTCCATGCGGCCCGCCTCGATCTTCGAGAAGTCCAGCACGTCGTCGATGATGCGCAGCAGCGACTGCGCGCTCTCGCGCATGACCGCCACGCTGCGCGCCTGGTCGKGCGCGAGCTCGGAGCGGTCGAGGATCTCCATCATGCCCAGYACGCCGTTCATCGGCGTGCGGATCTCGTGGCTCATSGCCGCRAGGAAGGCGGACTTGGCCTGGGCCGCGGATTCGGCGGCGTCGCGCGCGGCCTCGGCCTCGGCCTGGGCGGCAAGCGCGGCCTGCTCGCTCGACTTCAGCGGCGTCACGTCGCGCGCATGGCTGATCATCCGGTTGCCGGAGAGCAGCGTGTAGGTGAACTCSAYCCAGCGGCCGCCGGGCATCTGGCGCGCATAGCGCTGGCTCCCCTCGGCACGCAGGTGGGAATAGACC
>NZ_JBFUIP010001359.1:0-526 GCF_056401815.1 Aminobacter sp. P4_D5
GATCTCGAGCGTGTATTCCTTGTAGGTCATGCCGAGCTCCTCAGCGCGGGCCAGTCGGCGCAGGGCGATTTCACGGGGCGGCGTCTTCCAGGCCTTCTTTTGTGCCTTGCGCCAGACATAGCTGCGCCAGGAGGCGTCGGGGTCGAGCGGCGGGCCGCCATTGTGGCCCAGTGCGGGCGGCTTGCTCGAATCCATGGCCATGCCGCGAGGGTTCCATTAAAGTGGTCCTATGTCCACTATCCTGGATGATCCTTTGCTGACTCTTCTCGCCGGCCGGATCCGGCGGGAGCGTGAGGCGCGCGGGTGGGCCATCGCAGAGCTTGCCACAGCCTCCGGCGTCTCGCGCGCCATGATCAGCAAGGTCGAGCGGGGCGAGGCCAGCCCGACGGCGGCGCTGCTCGGCCGGCTCTCGGGCGCGTTCGGGCTGACGGTCTCGACGCTGCTGGCGAGGGCCGAATCGGATGGCGGCGCCGGGCGCCTCGCGCGGGCGGCGGAGCAAGAGGTCTGGACCGACCCGGAGACGGGC
>NZ_JBFUIP010001360.1:0-526 GCF_056401815.1 Aminobacter sp. P4_D5
CCTATTTCCTCATGAAGGCCGCCAAGATCGAGAAGGGCAGCCTGACCCCGGGCAAGGGCGCGACCTCCGGGCGCGTGACCAAGTCCCAGCTGGCCGAGATCGCCAAGATCAAGATGAAGGACATGAACTGCACGGATATCGAGAGTGCGGTGAGCATGTTGGCCGGATCCGCCCGCTCGATGGGCATGACCGTGGTGGAGGGCTGATCATGGCGAAGCTCACGAAGCGCATGAAGGCCCGGGCCGCGACCGTCGTTGCGGAGAAGGCCTACCCCCTCGCGGACGCCATCTCGCTGGTGAAGACCAATGCGACGGCCAAGTTCGACGAGACCATCGAGATCTCGATGAACCTCGGCATCGACCCGCGCCACGCCGACCAGATGGTCCGCGGCATGGTCGGCCTGCCCAACGGCACCGGCAAGACCGTCCGCGTGGGCGTCTTCGCCCGTGGCCCGAAGGCGGAGGAGGCCAAGGCCGCCGGCGCCGACGTGGTGGGCGCGGACGACCTCGCCGCCCTGGTGCAGGAC
>NZ_JBFUIP010001361.1:0-526 GCF_056401815.1 Aminobacter sp. P4_D5
CGCAGGGCCTGGCGCCGGAGGATTGGCGCCCGCTGCTCGGTCCCATCAGGCAGGCGGCCGCCCGGCTGGCCGCGGCGGGACGCGTCGAGATCCTGCGCAAGGGCAAGCCGGTGCCACCGGAGGCCATGCGCGGCGTGATCCGCCTGCGACGGCCCGCCGGCGAGCTATGAGCTCGGTGCTCGGCCGGTTGCTGCGCTGGTGGGAACCACCGGCCCAGGCCATGCCGGCGCCCGAGGCCACGGCCCCTGCTCCCGCCGTGGAGCCTGCCACCGCAAAGCCCTCCGCCCTCGCGGAGCTTCTGGCCCATTCCGCGCCCGGCCGGCAGGTGCTCCTGGCCTGGGGCGATGCGCAAGAGGTGCCTGCCCTCACCCTGGCTGGCGCCGCGGCCGGCGTCGCCTCCATCCGCGCCTTCTCCGCCGATCGCCCGGACGATGCGGACCGGCTTCTCGCCGAGGCCGGCATCGCCTCGGGTCGGACGGATCTGGCAGAAGCGATCCTTGCCGCAGGCTCCGCTGCTCGTGACCTG
>NZ_JBFUIP010001362.1:0-525 GCF_056401815.1 Aminobacter sp. P4_D5
GCGTGACGGAGGTCGTGCGGCCCACGCCCATCGCCGTGGGCGCCATCTACATCGCCCGCGGCGATGCCGACATGACCGTCAGCCTGCGTGCCGCCGGGCCCATCGTGCTGCCGACGCCGTCCAGCGCGGAGCATCGCTGGCATCCCAGCGTGGACCGGCTGATGGCGAGCGCGCTCGTCCATCTCGCGCCCGAGCGGCTGATCGGCGTGCTGATGACCGGGATGGGCCATGACGGCGCGGCGACCATGGCGGCGCTGCGCGCGGCCGGCGGCCGCACTATCGCGGAATCCGCCGAGACGGCGGTGGTCTGGGGCATGCCCGGGGAACTCGTCCGCGCCGGTGGGGCGGACCTCGTCCTGCCGCTGGAGGAGATCGCTTCGCGCATCATCCACCTCGTGGCCACGGCATGAGCGAGAACCTTCTCCTGAGCGCGGCGGAGCTGCAGCGCCTCTGTGCCTTCCTCTACCGCGAGACGGGCATGCTCTTCGGCGAGAGCAAGCGCTACTACATCGAGCGGCGCTTGGC
>NZ_JBFUIP010001363.1:0-524 GCF_056401815.1 Aminobacter sp. P4_D5
CGTCGATACAGAGAGCCGCTCGGATCGACTGGAGCGGGGGAAGGTTCTGCTTGCGAAAACCTCGGGGTCATCAGGCGATGCCGTGGTCCGCAGTTTTGACGACATCGCGCCGGACCTAGGGCGCATGATCGTCGAGCATTCCTATGGCGAGGTGTTCTCGCGCAACGGAATCGATCTGAAGACCCGTGAACTCACGGCCTGCGCGGCTTTGGCAGCCATCGGTTCCGCGACGACTGAAACGCCCTTGCGCGTGCACATCAATGCCGCCTTGAACGTCGGTGCAAGCCACGACGAGATCGTCGAAACGCTGATCAATCTCATCCCCTACAGCGGTTATCCCGCGACACAGCAGGCGATCCGTATCGCTGCGGAAGAGTTCGCCAAACGCGACCGGTCTCCTTAGAGACCGTTTGGAAATCCCGGCGGCGGAGGGGCTCGCGAGGGATTTTTCGTGCCTCGGCGTCATGCGCCAGCATGCCTTCGGCATGACGCACCAGGCGCGGAAAAGGCCGACGAAACCCAAC
>NZ_JBFUIP010001364.1:0-524 GCF_056401815.1 Aminobacter sp. P4_D5
GCTGCTCGCCGGTGACGACGTTGAACTTCACCACGCCGTGATACTTGTCGGCGCTGGCCTCGGCCGGCGCGTAGCCCTTGCCCTTCTGCGTGACGGCATGCAGCAGGAAGGGACCGGGCTGGCCGGAATCGCGCAGGTTCCGCAGGACCGGCAGCAGGTGGTCCAGATTATGGCCGTCGACGGGGCCGACATAGTAGAAGCCGAGTTCCTCGAAGAGCGTGCCGCCGGTGAGCAGGCCGCGCGCATATTCGTCGGCACGCTTTGCCGCGCGCTCGATGGGCCCCGGGAAATTCTTGGCCATCTTCGCCATGAACTCGCGCACCGACAGGAAGGGGCGCGAGGAGATGGTGCGGCTGAGATAGGCCGACATGGCGCCAACGGGCGGGGCGATCGACATGTCGTTGTCGTTCAGGATGACGATGAGGTTGGCCTTGCCGGCCCCCGCATTGTTCATCGCCTCATAGGCCATGCCGGCGGACATGGAGCCGTCGCCGATCACGGCGACGACGTGCCGGTCCTGGCCC
>NZ_JBFUIP010001365.1:0-524 GCF_056401815.1 Aminobacter sp. P4_D5
GTCGAGATGCGCCGGCCAGACGTCCAGGTTCTCGCCGCGCACGCGGAAATTGCCGCGCTGGAAGGAGGCGTCGTTGCGGCGATACTGCTGCTCGACGAGGCCCTTGAGCAGGGCGTCGCGCTGGATGCTCCCGCCGCGCTCCAGCTTCACGACCATGTTGGAGTAGGTCTCGACCGAGCCGATGCCGTAGATGCAGGAGACCGAGGCGACGATCACCACGTCCCGCCGCTGCAGCAGAGACTGTGTGGCGCTGTGGCGCATACGGTCGATCTGCTCGTTGATCTGGCTGTCTTTTTCTATGTAGGTGTCCGTGCGCGGGACATAGGCTTCCGGCTGGAAGTAGTCGTAGTAGCTGACGAAATACTCGACGGCGTTGTCCGGGAAGAAGCTCTTCATCTCCCCATAGAGCTGCGCGGCCAGCGTCTTGTTCGGCGCGAGGATGAGCGTCGGCCGCTGCACCGATTCGATCACCTTCGCCATCGTGAAGGTTTTCCCGGAACCGGTGACGCCGAGCAGCACTTGGT
>NZ_JBFUIP010001366.1:0-524 GCF_056401815.1 Aminobacter sp. P4_D5
GGGATGTCGTCCGGGACCGCAATCTTCCGGATCTGGAAGTAGCCGACAAGATCGGCGGAGCTGAAGCTACGAAGGAAATCGGAAAGCGTCATCGCGTAAGTCCCCCCAAGCCGCAGCGCCTCGCTACGGCAATCTGAACCCGATAAACTAAACATGACATTCTCTAATGTTCCTTTGTTTTCGCGCCGATTCGCCAGAAAAAATTTAGGTCTGTCGCTCTCGGTTCCCAAAATGTATGTCAATCCACATGCATCTTATGCCATCGAACCAGAGACCGTCGCCTCATATCGCCGAGGTGTGCGCGATTCTGGCTGCCGGTCTGGCGCGTGTTCATCGACGTACCGTCGTGATACATGACGTGTATTAACGACGCATGACGAGTCATCACTACACATTCTTGCCGACCGGAGCGGTCATGCTGGCCCTACAACTCGGAGACCCGCATGACCCGTGCCACCAAGGTTGAAGCCAAGTTCGCTCCTGGACCGATCGTTTCGGCCCTTCCACCGTCAGATGTGCTGGGC
>NZ_JBFUIP010001367.1:0-524 GCF_056401815.1 Aminobacter sp. P4_D5
GCCATCTCTGGCCCCTATCGTCCGATCCATGCGTGGTTAAGGCTTTCCTCCGGCCCTCCGATGATGGCAGTGTCCCGGCCAAATCGAGGAAGGTCGGAGCCCGAATGAGCCAGTTCACCCACCCGGAGACCATCGCGCTCCATGGCGGCAGCCACCGCGCCGACCCGAGCATGGGTTCGGTCGCGGTGCCGATCCACCAGACGACGAGCTTCCAGTTCCAGGACACGGGCCACGCCGCCCGGCTCTTCGGCCTCGCCGAGCTCGGCAACATCTACTCCCGCATCATGAACCCGACCAACGACGCGCTGGAGACGCGCGTGGCGCAGCTCGAAGGCGGCGCGGCCGCGCTGAGCGTCGGCTCGGGCCAGGCGGCGACGACCTTCACGGTGCTGAACCTCTGCCAGGCCGGTGACAACATCGTCAGCAGCACCGACCTTTATGGCGGCACCTGGAACCTCTTCGCCAATACGATGAAGCAGTTCGGCATCGAGGTCCGCTTCGTGGACCCGGCCGACCCCGAGGCC
>NZ_JBFUIP010001368.1:0-524 GCF_056401815.1 Aminobacter sp. P4_D5
CGCCTGGGCTGTAACCCGCATAAAACCTCAGATTTCTTCTTGTTCTGGTTGCGGCGCCCACCCGGGCGCCCACCCAGGCCTGGGGTGCTAATGCATCAAACCAGGCAGGGGATTTACAGCGGGCTGCTGCAGTGGACTTCTTCAGGCCTTGCCCAGACCGCCATACGCGTCAGCATACACGCGGCCCGCCTGACGCCGCCGACATTGTGACTCTGGTCGTCTCCGGAAGCTTCGCCGGTATCGAGACCAGCAGCATGACCGCCGAACTCCGCCGCACCTCCGCAGCCCCCGACATCCCGCACAGCGCCGCGGGCACCTCACACACACACATCGAGGGTGCCCAGGTCGAGCCCCCCTATCTCGCTGACGACCGGCCGCCGTGCGCCATCCTCGCCAGCACGAGGCTTCACCGAATGACCCACGCCGCGGGGACACCACCGGCGCCGTGCGGCTGCGGCCGTGACGGGTGCAGCGGCGAACTGAAGCGGCTCCAGCGCCCTCGTGTGCGCCGCCAGGATGTAGCC
>NZ_JBFUIP010001369.1:0-524 GCF_056401815.1 Aminobacter sp. P4_D5
ACCTCGCGCCGCATGAGCTCCGCCCAGCCGCGATCCGCCTCGCTGGACATGGCGCCGAGAACGAGGCCCTTGGCCACGCTGAAGGCGAAGCGCGGATTGTCGCGCTCGACCCATTCGCGAAAGGTCTCCCAGGCCTCGACGGGCTGGAGCACCCGTTGGGCGCGGCCCCAAACGGAAAGGCCGGGCGGCGCCATCACCACCTCCTCGGCGTCAGGGACGAGGCGCTTCAGGCGATCCAGCAGGGGCTGCAGCGCATCAGCGACCGCCGGCTCCGCGAAGCCGAAAGCATCGGTGGCGATGAGGAGCCTAGTCGGTTGCGCCTTCCCGACCGATTCGGACAATAACACCTCGGAGACGCGGGCGAAGGTCCGTGCGTCCCGCGCGAACCAGCCCGTGGTGTCGGAGGTCGGCGCCTGGGGCAGCATGCCCGTGAGGTCCAGTCGCCCATGCGTCGGCCGGATCCCGTAGAGCCCGCAGAAACTCGACGGCACGCGGACCGAGCCGCCGGTATCCGTGCCCAGCGC
>NZ_JBFUIP010001370.1:0-523 GCF_056401815.1 Aminobacter sp. P4_D5
CTTTGGCGCCCTCGCCCAGCCCGTGCGCAGCCGCGTGCTGAAGTTCGTGCCGCAGGCCGATCTCGGCGCGCTCGACCCCATCGCCGTCAGCTCCAACCCGACGCGCAACCACGSCTACATGGTCTACGACACGCTCTACGGGTTGGACGAGAACCTGCACGCGCATCCCCAGATGGCCGCCGGCCATGTCTGGGACGAGGACGGCCAGCGCTGCACCATCACGCTCCGCGAGGGCCTGCGCTTCCACGACGGCGAGAAGGTTCTGGCCCGCGACGCCGCGCAGAGCATCCGCCGCTTCATGCAGCGCCACGCCGCCTTCGGCGACAAGATGCGCGAGGCCATCGCCGAGATCGAGGCGCCCGACGACAGCCGCATCGTGGTCCGGCTGAACAAGCGCTTTCCCTTCCTGATCCACGCGCTGGGCATCGCCAGCGCGACCTCCTGCTACATCATGCCCGAGCGGATCGCGCGGACCGATCCCTTCCGTCCCTTCACGGAATTCGTCGGCTCCGGCCCCTATCGC
>NZ_JBFUIP010001371.1:0-523 GCF_056401815.1 Aminobacter sp. P4_D5
CTACGAGGTCAAGGCGATGAGCGCGGGCTTCACCTTCGTGAACCCGAACGAGAAGGGTCGCTGCGGCTGCGGCGAATCCTTCCACGTCTGACGGCATGACTTTGTCCGGCTAACCCCGGCTTCACGCCTTCGCCTCCCCGGCCTAACCTCCCGACCGACCAATCGGTAGAGGAGGAATCGCCGCAATGATGCTCAAGGACAAAGTCGCCGTCGTCACCGGAGCTGGTGGCGGAATCGGGCGCGAGATCGCCATCGCCATGGCCGAGGCCGGCGCCAAGGTGGTCATCAACGACATCGGCGCGTCGCTGGGCGGCGAGGGATTCTCCACCACGCCGGCCGAGCAGACCAAGGCCATCATCGAGCAGAAGGGCGGCCAGGCCGTCATCAGCACCGAGAGCGTGGCGGAGTGGGACAAGGCCAAGGCCATCATCCAGACCGCGATCGACGCCTTCGGCCGCATTGACATCGTCGTGAACAACGCGGGCATCCTGCGCGACCAGATCTTCCACCGCATGACGCCGGA
>NZ_JBFUIP010001372.1:0-523 GCF_056401815.1 Aminobacter sp. P4_D5
GGTGGAGTTGGCGCCGCGCACCAGCCCGGTCGCGGGCGAGAGGCTGCCGGGGATACCAACCCCCACCGTCCCGCGGTCGCCCAGCTCCGCCTCCACCCCGGCGACCAGCCCGGCGATGGCGGCGATCACCTCCGCATAGGCGGGCGGCGTCGGCCGCCGGCGGCGCAGGATCTGCGCCCCCGACGCGTCCAGCGCCACCACCTCGATCTTGGTCCCGCCCAAATCCACGCCGATCCGCATGGCCGGCAGGCTGCGTCGGCCGGCCCCTTGCGGGCAAGCCCTCACCCCTTGCGGGCAAGCCCGGGCGGATGTGGGATAGGGGGGACATGCCCGATCCCCTCGACCTGCCCCTGGACCTGCGCGGCCTCGCCTGCCCGCTCCCCGTGCTCAAGGCGAACAAGGCGCTGCGTGGCATGGCGCCGGGCGAGACCCTGGTCCTGCTCGCCACCGATCCCGCCGCCGTGAAGGACTTTCACGCCTATGCCCAGGAGACCGGGCACGAGCTCCTGGCCTGGGCGGAGGA
>NZ_JBFUIP010001373.1:0-523 GCF_056401815.1 Aminobacter sp. P4_D5
GGTGGGCTGGGTCTCGACCGAGCTGGCGCGGGCGCTGACCTTCTTCCCGCGCGACTTCCACTTTGACGGCCGCGGCATCTCCATGGCGGGCCGGCTCCGCACGCCGGGGATGCGCAGCGACGCGCTGGCCGCGACGGTACGCGAGCTGGCGAAGCAGGGCTTTTGTCGAATTCGCGGCGAGCTGTTCGACATCCGCGCCGAAGCGAACGGCCCTGTCCTGGGCACGCTCGATCGCGGAGCTATCCCGGCCTTCGGCATCATCGGGCAGGGGGCGCACCTGAACGGGCTGGTGCGGCGGGCGGATGGGCTGCACGTCTGGGTCGGCATCCGCGCGAAGGACAAGGCGGTGGCGCCGGGGCAGGTGGACAACCTGGTCGCGGGCGGCATCCCGGCCGGGCTGACGGCGGAGGAGACGCTGCTGAAGGAGGCCGGCGAGGAGGCCTCGCTGCCGCCGGAACTGGCGGTGACGGCGCGGAAGGTGGGTCGGCTCTCCTACATCCTCACCAACAACGAGGGTCTGCGG
>NZ_JBFUIP010001374.1:0-523 GCF_056401815.1 Aminobacter sp. P4_D5
GCGGCCTCGTGAACATGGCCTATCTGCTGGACGACCGGACGCGCGTGGCCTTCATCGGCGGCACCAACCAGTCGCGCTTCGAGATCCCCAACATCCCGGGACAGCCGGCGCAGTACACCGCCTTCGGCCAGAGCAGCTACGACAGCGCAAGCCTGCGCGCGCGGCAGTGGCAGCGTTCCAGCTTCGGCGTGCTGGCCGTGCAGCACTCGCGGGATGCGCTGGACGTGCAGCTTTCCGCCTTCCTCCGGCAGACCTCGATCAGCTACGTGCCGGACACGGTGGGCGAGGTGATCCTCTCCGGCGTCGGGGCCGAGACGCGCAAGCGCAACTATTCCGCGGGCCTGCAGGGCGACGCCTCCTGGCGCGTCGCCGAGGCGCATACGCTGCGGGCGGGCTTCTTCGCCTCCGCCGACGTCACGCGCAACATCAACAACAGCACGGTGCTGCCGCTGAACGCGCAGGGCATGGCCTATGATGCGCCCTTCACCATCCAGGAGCGCGGCCGCATCGAGGGCCAGCTCTA
>NZ_JBFUIP010001375.1:0-522 GCF_056401815.1 Aminobacter sp. P4_D5
CTCTGGCGCCTCGCGCAACCCCGAGACCATGCGCTTCGGCGTCGCCTTCGACTGCCGCCTGCGGGCCGACCGCACGGAGGAGGGCATGATCCTGGTTGAGGAGCGCTGCCGCGTGCCGGGATTTTCCCCGGTCACCAACCGCTTCTGGGCCAGCGCCGAGACGGGCCTGGTGGGTTTCGCCGAGCAGTGGGTGGGGCCCGGGATGGGGCCGCTCAGCCTGGATTTCGAGCCCTGAGCCTCAGCCCCCCGATCGCATCGCATCGGCGTCGGGCGAGAGGCTGCCGTCGCCTCAGCGCATCGGCGTGACCGAGATCGCGAGGGCTTCCTCGTAGACGAGATCCACCTGCTCGCCGACCCGCAGCGTACGCACGAAGGCCTGCACCTCGGGGTTCTTCGCGACGACAGTGCGCGGCCGGTTGCTCGGGCCGACGAAGCTGACCGAGCCGGTTGCGGCATCGACCGCGGTGACGGTGACCCTACCGGCCCGGACCCGGGTGATTTCGCCGCCGGGACGGCTGGCTT
>NZ_JBFUIP010001376.1:0-522 GCF_056401815.1 Aminobacter sp. P4_D5
CGCCAGAGGAGCCATTGCCGCCCACCGAAGGCCTCGCCGCGCTACGCGAGGAGGCGCGGAGCTGCACGCGCTGCCCGCTTCATTGCCACGCGACCCAGACCGTCTTCGGCGAGGGTCCAGACACGGCGAAGCTCATGATCGTCGGCGAGCAGCCGGGCGACGAGGAGGATCTGCAGGGCCGCCCCTTCGTCGGACCGGCCGGCCGGATCTTCGATGCCACGATGCAAAAGGCCGGTGTCGACCGTTCGACCGCCTATGTCACCAACGCCGTGAAGCACTTCAAATACGAGCTCCAGGGCAAGCGCCGCATCCACCAATCGCCCAATGCCGGCGAGGTCGAGCATTGCCGCTGGTGGCTGAAGCGCGAGATGGACCTCATCCGGCCGCGGCTGGTGGTGGCGATGGGGCGCACCGCCGTCTCGGCGCTGACGGGCAGGATGCCAAAGCTGGCCGACCTGCGCGGGCGGGTGCATCAGCTGGAACCGGATCGCGCGATGATCGCGACGATCCACCCCTCCTATC
>NZ_JBFUIP010001377.1:0-522 GCF_056401815.1 Aminobacter sp. P4_D5
GTGGTGTCGAGGCCGGTCGTGGGCTCCGTCACGCCGAAGCAGGCCTTCTCCTCGCCGCGCACCAGCGGCGGCAGGAAGCGSSSCTTCTGCTCCTCCGTGCCGAAGACCACCACGGGGTTSAGGCCGAAGATGTTSATGTGCACGGCCGTCGACGCCGACATGCCGCCGCCCGACGCCGCGATGGCCTCCATCATCAGCGCAGCCTCGGTGATGCCGAGGCCGGAGCCGCCGAACTCCTCGGGGATGCAGATGCCGAGGAAGCCCGCCTCCGCGATGGCTTTGTGGAAGTCGTGCGGGAAGCCGCCCTCGCGGTCCTTGGCGAGCCAATAGGCATCGTCGAAGCGCGTGCAGATGGAGGCGACGGCCTGGCGGATCGCTTCCTGCTCGGGTGTCGGGGCGAAGTTCATGCCTGGTCTCCAAGCCTTGTCGCGCCCGACGCGGCGAGCTCTGCGATGTCGGCCTCCGTGTACCCCGCCTCCTGCAGGATCGCGGCGCCGTCGGCGCCGAGGCGGGGGGCAGGGC
>NZ_JBFUIP010001378.1:0-521 GCF_056401815.1 Aminobacter sp. P4_D5
ATGAGCGACATCTCCATCACCTTCGCCGTCATCGCCGTGATGGTGCTGCTCTTCGTCTCCAACCGCGTGCCTATCGCGCCGGTGGCGCTGGCGRCGGCGCTCACCCTCTACTTCACGGGCATCCTCGACCATCACGAGGCTCTGGCAGGCTTCGGCGACACGACGGTGCTGTTCATCGCCTCGCTCTTCGTGGTGAGCGCGAGTCTGGACGCGACAGGCGTCACGGCCTGGGCAGGCAAGCTACTGATCGCCCAGGCCGGCCAGAGCCGCCGGCGGCTGCTGGTGCTCGCCATGCTACTGGTGGGCTTCCTCACGGCGCTGATCGGCTCAAGCGGCGCGGTTTCCGCGCTGCTGCCGGTTCTGGTGCTGGTGGCGGTGCGGCTAGGGTGGTCGCCCTCGCAGCTCATGATGCCGCTAGCCTTCGCCTCCTATTCCGGATCCATGCTGGTGCTGACCGGCAGCCTCGTGAACGTGCTGGTCTCCGACGCTGCAACGGAGGCGGGCATGGCGCCCTTCGGCTA
>NZ_JBFUIP010001379.1:0-521 GCF_056401815.1 Aminobacter sp. P4_D5
AAGACCGCGCGATCGCCCGGGGCGTAGCTGACGAAGCGGTACGGCCCCGTGCCGACGGCGGCGCGGCCGGAATTGTAGTCGCTGGTCATCGCGTTGGTGCCGTGCCGGCGCGAGATGATCGTGAAGGCCCCCATGTTCATTGGCATCAGCGGCACGGGCGTTGGTGTGTGGAGGCGGATCGTATAGTCGTCGATCACCTCGATCCGGCTGACGATCTGCGTATAGCGCGTCATCGAGGTGGGGCTGTTGATGACGTTGGGGATGCGCGAATAGGTGAAGACCACGTCGTCGGCCGTGAAGGGCGAGCCGTCATGCCAGGTGACGCCGCGGCGCAGCTTCACCTCCCACAGGTTGTCACTCAGCGCCTCCCAGGAGACGGCGAGGCCGGGGGTGGGCCGCATCTGTGCGTCGGTCTGCACCATGGGCTCGAAGATGTGCTGCGTCAGCGCGTGGTTGGGCGAGAGGTCGTGGTAGTGCGGGTCCATCGCGGTGAAGGCACCGCCGACCGCGAGGTTGAGGTC
>NZ_JBFUIP010001380.1:0-521 GCF_056401815.1 Aminobacter sp. P4_D5
AGCTCCACCTGGGCGACGCCGAAGGCCTCCGTCGCCTCGCGGATGAGCGCGAATTGCGGGATCAGGTCTTCCGGCGGCTCCGGGCGATGCGCCTTGTAGGCGGGGTAGATGTCGCTCCGAAACGTCTGGCGCGCGCTGTCATGGACGACGGCGATGTGGCTGGAGCTGTTCTGGTTGAGGACCTTCTCCAGCATCTGCGCGAAGCCGAAGACCGCATTCACGGGCGTGCCATCCGGCCGCGTCATCGGCGGCAGCGCGTGATAGGCCCGGAAGATGTAGCCGCTGCCGTCGATCAGGATCAGGTGCGGGTCGCCCGGCGGCGGGGCCTTCGGCTCGGCCGAAGGGATCACGGACCCGTCAATGGTGTCCATCGTCGCCGGCGCCTTCCTTCAGGCGGTAGGTCTTCGAGCAATAGGGGCAGGTGACCWGCGTGTCCTCGATGCGGAGGTAGACCAGCGGGTGGCCCAGCGGGCCGTCGCCGCCGTCGCAGCCGATCTTGCGGGATTCGACCGGGATGACCT
>NZ_JBFUIP010001381.1:0-521 GCF_056401815.1 Aminobacter sp. P4_D5
CCAACGAAGCCGGGGCGGCTCGCCGCGAATCCGATTTGCGGTCAGGATGCCGCATGTCCCGGATTTTCCTCACGATCCTCCTCCTCGCCGCGGCCCCACTGGCTGCTCCCGTGGGGGCCGCCGAGATCAAGCTCGCGACCTGGAACATCGCCTGGCTGACCCTCCGCCCCGCCGGCGACCGCGCCCTGCCGCGCGACCTCACGCCGCGGCAGGGCGCCGACTTCACCCGCCTCGCCGACTACGCCCGCCGACTCGATGCCGACATCCTGGCGCTGCAGGAGGTGGACGGGCCGGAGGCAGCCGCCCGCGTCCTCGATATCAGCAACTACAACTTCTTCTTCCCCGACGAGCGCGACATCCAGCGCACAGGCTTCGCCGTGCGGCGCAGCCTCCGCGCCATCCGCAACGCCGACCTGGAGGAGCTGGACACCATCCCGGACGAGCGCTTCTCGCTGCGCCGGGGCACCGACATCACGGTGGAGGTGGAGGGCCGGATGCTCCGGCTGCTCTCCATCCACCTC
>NZ_JBFUIP010001382.1:0-520 GCF_056401815.1 Aminobacter sp. P4_D5
CGACCGAGAAGCCGCCCCAGAGGTAGGTCACGATCGTCTCGCCCACCAGCGGGATGGCGCTGAAGAGGTTGGTGATGACGGTGGCGCCCCAGAAGGACATCTGGCCCCAGGGCAGCACGTAGCCCATGAAGGCGGTGGCCATCATCAGCAGGAAGATCACCACGCCCAGCATCCAGAGCAGCTCGCGCGGCGCCTTGAAGGAGCCGTAGTACATGCCCCGCCAGATATGGATGTAGACCACGATGAAGAACATCGAGGCGCCGTTGGCGTGGATGTACCGGATCAGCCAGCCGTAGTTCACGTCGCGCATGATGCGCTCGACGCTGTCGAAGGCCATGGTGACGTGCGGCGTGTAGTGCATCGCGAGCACGATGCCGGTCACGATCATGATCACGAGGTTGACCATGGCGAGGGCGCCGAAGTTCCAAAAGTAGTTGAAGTTCCGCGGCGTCGGGAAGACGCCGTATTCCTTCTGCATCATGGTGAACAGCGGCAACCGCTGGTCGATCCAGCGGATGAC
>NZ_JBFUIP010001383.1:0-520 GCF_056401815.1 Aminobacter sp. P4_D5
GGGCGCTGCCCTCACGGAAGTCGAGATCAGCACCATCGCTGCGCTCGCTACGGCGAACTGGGCGGCTGGCGCAACGAGCGCGTACGATGCGAAATCTCCAAGGAAACGAGCCACGCGAGCAGAACGGTTGTGTAGATCTGTCCAATGACGGCTTCGAGCATGACCAATGAGCGCGCGAAGGGATGCACGGGCGCCATATCACCGAAGCCGACCGACGTCAGGGTGATCATCGACAGATAGAAGAACTGAGATCCAGCCGTGACGCGCGGCGCCGGGCTGTGACCCATGTCAAACGCGCCAGGCGCCAGTCGCTCGGACAGGTCAAAGAAGATCGCGAAGAGCAGACCGATCAGGAGGTAAACTACCACGGCCCCAATGATCCGATGCACGGTGATCCGGCCTGGTGCAAATAGGCCTAGCAGGAGCAACAGGCACAACAAGCTCAGGAACAGGATCGAGACGGTATCGAGGGCAGGGCGCAACTCATAGTTTGGCGACAAGGCAGAGAGAACTTGCAGGA
>NZ_JBFUIP010001384.1:0-520 GCF_056401815.1 Aminobacter sp. P4_D5
ATTGAAGACCCTGGACCGCGCCGACCATTGGCACATCGGCGACGCCGCAGAGCTSGTGCGGAGGTCGACGGCGAAGGCCCTCAAGGGCTGGGGCCGTGCCAGCCAGGCGCTTCCGGACCGCTGACCAGCTCAGCGCTTCCGGCGGCGCTTCTCCGGACCGATCTCGATCCAGGCCGGCGCGTGATCGCTCGCACTCTCCTGGCCGCGCATCTCGCGATCCACGCCCCCAGCSGTGAGCCGCGGWGCMAGCGACGGGCTCAATAGAAAATGATCAATCCGKAGMCCCGCGTCGCGCGGCCAGGCCTCTCGCTTGTAGTCCCAGAAGGTGTAAGGGGCCCGCTCCGGGAAAAGCGCTCTGAGYGCGTCCGTCCACCCCTGGTCGAGCAGCCGCCGGTAAGCGGCTCGCGGCTCGGGTTGCAGAAGAGCGTCGCGCGCCCAAGATCGGACTGCATAGATATCCGCATCGGTTGGAACGACATTATAGTCGCCGGCCAGAACCAAAGGAGCACCGCTCGTCAGC
>NZ_JBFUIP010001385.1:0-520 GCF_056401815.1 Aminobacter sp. P4_D5
GCCCATGGCGGTGGAGTACGGGAACTCCACGATCTTCCCGATGCCGGAGACGATGCTGATGCCGGGGCCCGGCTCCGCGCCCACATAGGCGTCGATATCGCCGCGGGCGAGGGCCGCATGCATCTCGCTGAAGCTCACGCGGATATTCGTGATGTCGCGGATGTTCATTCCCTCCATCCGCAGCCGCTCGCGCACGAAGACCTCCTGCGTCGAGCCCGGCCAGATGCCGACGCGCTTGCCGCGCAGGTCGGTCAGCGTGTTGATCGGCCCGTCCTTGCGGGCGACGATCGCCATGCCCTTGTCGCAGCAGGAGCCGATGACCGTCACCGGCTCGCGCGCCGCCGCCCCCAGGATGCCCGCGGCCACACCGAAGGCGCCGAACTCGACGGAGCGCGTCACGACAGCGTTCTTTCCCTCGGTCGGGCTTTCGAAGGGGATGACCTCGACCGTCATGCCCTCCGGCATGAAGCGCTCGTAGAAGAAGGGGGTGATGGAGTGGATGAGCCGCAGCGCGCCCATC
>NZ_JBFUIP010001386.1:0-520 GCF_056401815.1 Aminobacter sp. P4_D5
GATGGAGACGCTGCGCCGGATGGCAGGGGTCGTGGACAAGCAGAACAAGGACGACGCGGCCTATACGCCGATGGCGCCGGACTTCTCCGGCGTCGCCTTCCAGGCCGCGGCGGCGCTGGTGCTCGAGGGGGCGGTCCAGCCGAACGGCTACACCGAGTTCCTGCTGACCAAGTACCGCCGCGAGGCGAAAGCGGCCTGACTCAGTTGCCCCGGATCACCAGGTCCGGGATCACGTAGCGCTCGTTGCCGTCCACCGTGACGATCATGTTGTCGCCCTCGCGGCTGGCGACGACGGGCTCGCGCCCCTCGGTCGAGACCTGGCCGCTGCGAAACACCAGCGTCCGGCGCTGGCCGCCCGGCAGGGTGATGTCCACCGTCGCCGTCTGCGGGCCATGGCGGCGCACGCCGAAGGGGCAGGTGACCGGCGCCTGGCCCTGGAATCGGCAATCCACCTGGCCCGTCGCCTGATAGGGCGTGCCGGGCACGCGCGCGTCGCGCGGAGCGGCGACCTCCCGCAGGT
>NZ_JBFUIP010001387.1:0-519 GCF_056401815.1 Aminobacter sp. P4_D5
TGGGCGCGACCATCCGGCAGGGCCCGCACCATTCGGCCCAGAAATCCACCAGCACGGCGCCCTTCGCCTCCAGCACGTCCTGCTTGAAGCTGTCGTCGCTCACGGCCTTGGTCAGTTCGCTCATGGGGGGTCCTCGATTCCGATGGGGGAGAAGGTCGTGTCGCGCCCGCCGATGGTCAAGCGGGGGCGTAGCGATCCAGCAACATGGCAGGCAGCGGCATGGCGCGGGCGCCATAGGTCCAGACGAGGGCGCATTCCACGGGACGGCCCGGAAAGGCGGCGCGGAGCACGGCGCGATAGGCCGCCATCTGCCGCAGATAGGCGGATGGAGCGGCCTCGGCGAGCTCGGGCGGCGGGCGATTGGTCTTGAAATCCAGCACGAGGATCTTTTCCGGGGTGACCAGCAGCCGGTCCACCTGGCCGAGGATCAGCCGCTCCCCGATTCGCCCGGCGAGTGGCGCCTCGGCCAGACTGCCCGGGCCGAAGGCCGGCGCGAGTTCCGGGTCGGCCATGACGCCC
>NZ_JBFUIP010001388.1:0-519 GCF_056401815.1 Aminobacter sp. P4_D5
GCTTCGACCTGAACCGCGCATCCAGCGATTCCTACCTGCGCACCTACCGCTTCGAGTACCGCCGCGTGCTCACGAGCCAGGTCTATGCCGAGGGCTTCTGGGGAACCGAGGCCTATGCGCGCATCGACAGCCGGGCCTATCAGGGCCTGCGCAGCACGGATGATTCGACGCGCATCCCCTATGTGGCGCCGAACGCCATCTTCGAATACGCACCGCGCAAGCAGGTGGCCGGCGGCTGGCTCACGACGGATATCGGCATCCTGGGCCTGACCCGCGAGGTCGGTACCTTCAGCCAGCGCCTCGCCAGCCGCGCCGTCTGGGAGCGGCCCATGCATGACGGCTTCGGCGGCCTTTGGACCCTCCGCGGCCAGGCCGACGTCGCCGGCTACTACGCGGGCGGCCAGGATATCTCGCCGACCAACCTGCCGGCCGCCAACGGCACGCATGTCAACGCCAACTTCCGCACGGCGCTGGACTGGCGCATGCCCTTCATGCGCTCCGCCGGCGAATGGGGCACCC
>NZ_JBFUIP010001389.1:0-519 GCF_056401815.1 Aminobacter sp. P4_D5
GGCGAGGACAAWGCCCGCATCCTCGGGGAGATGCTGGGCTATACCTCCGGGCAGGTCGCGGCCCTCGCGGAGGAGGGCGTGATCTGAGCGCCCCCGGGGACAATATCGTCTTCATCGGCGACATCCATCGCCAATGGCACCATGTCGTGCGCGGCCTGGCGGGGCTGGAGCGCAAGCCTGATGTCGCGGTGCTGCTGGGCGACATGGAGTGCGACCGCCCGCTCGACGAGGTCGCCGCGCCGCTGCTCGATGCCGGCATCGATGTCCGCTGGATCTGGGGCAACCACGACTATGACGGCGGCCCCGAGATGTGGGCGAACCTCACGGACCCCGCGCGCACTCCGCGCACGCGGGGTGGCGTGCTGAATGCTGTCGTGGTCGAGATCGACGGCATCCGCATCGCCGGCCTCGGCGGCACCTTCCGGCGCCGCGTCTGGGAGCCGCCGCATGAGCGCCGGCTGGAAGACCGTTCCGGACTCGCCGAGGATGTCGCCACGCTCGGCGCCGATTGGACGGAGA
>NZ_JBFUIP010001390.1:0-519 GCF_056401815.1 Aminobacter sp. P4_D5
CCAGGGGCGTACACTCGGCTCCAGTGGCGCTAATCCGCCATTAGGCGACGATCCAGATGCTCGACGGCCGGCTGCGCATCACGTTGACCGAGCGTATCCTGTTCTCGTCCGGCGGCTGCCGCATCAATGAGCGCGCACGCGAGGCACTGGGCGCGATGGTATCGACGCTGTAGGGCCCACAGAACAAGCGAGTATCGTCGATGGCTATATCGACATTACACCGGTCGGCCCCGTGCTTCGCCGGGGATCACCACCAACGTCGACCTGTCCTCGCGCAAAGTGGAAACGGTTGCCGACAGACTCACTACGTAAGGGCCCCGCCATCATTTCCGCCAAAGGCGGTGGCGATAGCGACCCATTGGCCTCCAACGACACGCCGGAGGGCGGGCACGAAACCGACGCATCGGGATCACGCTGGTCGGTCCCGGCCGCCCCTCGCATTCCTCGCGAATTCCACGCGCGCCCGCCAATCATTGGAAGAGGACGGGCAACGACGCGGAACAGACGATACCTATCGTC
>NZ_JBFUIP010001391.1:0-519 GCF_056401815.1 Aminobacter sp. P4_D5
GGCGCGCGTGGTCTGGCTGCTGCCGCTGGCGGCCATGCTCTTCTGGCGCCGGCCCGACGAGTTCAGGGCCTGAGAATCCACAAGAGAGCCAGGGCCGGCACGCCGAAGACGAGCAGCGCGATCGGCAGCTCCGACATCACCGTGTAGCCGGCGCGGGTGACCCCGATCCACATGTTCATGGCCGTGGCGATGAGCCAGATCAGCAGGAAGAGCTTCAACGTGGCGAGGGGATGGCCGAGGGCCCGCCCGGCGAACGCCATGCCGGCCAGGAGGACCAGCCCGCCGAGGATGATCAGGATCGTATGCACGCGATACCCACACCCATGCCGCGACAGCCGGGACCGGCCTGCCTCCCATGATGTCGGGCTTTTGCAACCGGCGCGAGCAGATCCCCCAGACCAATTCGCCGAAGCAGCTCCGCCCTGACACGATCGGCGACGCCGTTCACGATCTCCGCGCCGTCCTGCGAAGGATCGACGTGGACGCGGAAGGGGCGCTTGCCGAAGGGCATGTCCACCA
>NZ_JBFUIP010001392.1:0-519 GCF_056401815.1 Aminobacter sp. P4_D5
ACCAGGTGCCCCACATCGGCCGGCCCCAGAGGCTGCCCGTGATCAGGCAGAGCGCCGTGACGGCCGCGCCGATGGGCGAGAGCTCGCGCGCCGTGAGGTCGGCCAGCGGGTGGCGCCAGATCAGGGACATCACCGACAGCGCGGCCAGGCCGGCATAGCCGCCCATGGCCAGCCAGGCCATCGGGACATGGACGAACATGATCCGCACCGTCTCGCCCTGCTGCCAGTCGGGCGGGGCGTAGAACAGGCCCCAGGCGGCGCCCCAACCCAGCACCAGCACCGAAGCGACGGCGAGCACGGGCAGCCAGCTCTCCGTCAGCCGCAGGAAGCGGCCGGGATTGGCGAAACGATGCAGCGACCCGCCCGGACGAGGCAGGTTGGCCGAAGGGGAGGTGGCGTCCACGGGCCGCAACATAAGCCTTCGCCGCCGGCTCTCAAAGCTGCCGCTACGTCGCTGGCGGCATGCGATAAACTGGGRTTAGGCTAAGCCGACACCCAGGACCCCGCCATGGCCCGAGC
>NZ_JBFUIP010001393.1:0-518 GCF_056401815.1 Aminobacter sp. P4_D5
GATCGATCTGGACGCCGATGCTGCCCCCCATCAGGTCCACCAGCGCGGGCGTCGTGCCGCGATAGGGCACCAGCGTCACGTCCGCGCCGATCGCCCGGGTGAACTGGATGGTCGAAAGATGTCCCGCCGAGCCCAGTGCCGAAACGCCGAAGGACCAGTCGCGCGGATTGGCCAGGGCCGCGGCCTTCACCTCCGCCATGGTCTTCTGCGGCCGGTTCGGGTTGCAGGCGATCAGGCAAGGTCCCTCGCCCGTTCGCGCGACCGGCTTGAGGTCGGTGATCGGATCGTAGCCGGGGTTGCGCATCACCAGCCGCGCGATGGTCTGCACGCTCGCCGAGACCAGCAGCGTGTAGCCGTCCGGTGTCGCCTGGGAGACGGCGATGCCGCCGATCGTCCCATTGGCGCCCGTGCGGTTCTCGACCGTGACGGTCTGGCCCGTCCGCTCCTGCAGGCGCGCGGCGAGCACGCGGGCCATCACGTCCACCGAGCCGCCGGCCGCGAAGGGCACGATGATGCGC
>NZ_JBFUIP010001394.1:0-518 GCF_056401815.1 Aminobacter sp. P4_D5
CCTATGTTCCACACGACGGGGATCTGGGCATCGAGGTTGGTGGTGCCGATCAGCAGGAGCCGGCCGCCGTCATGGGCCGCGGCGATGTCCGCCAGCATCTCCGCGGTCAGGTAGCGCGAGATGGTGCGATGGAGCGGGCCCGTGTCCGCCAACGCGTCCGAGAGGACGACGGACAGGTAGKCGCGCATGCTGGCCACGTCGCGCAGGCCGATGCTGGTGTAGATCTCGCGCAAGGCGCCATCGTAGCGCGGGCCCAGGAAGGCAAAAGGTGCCGTGAGGGCGCCGGTGCTGACGCCGGTGACGAGGTCGAAKTCCGGCCGATTCCCCATCTCCGTCCAGGCGCAGAGGAGGCCGGCGCCGAACGCGCCGTCCTCGCCCCCGCCCGACACCGCCAGGAAATTGGCAGCCCGCCCGGCCGCGGCGGCCGGGCCCAGCCTGGCGGCCTGCCGCTCCTGGGCCGCGAGGAATTCGCGGTCCACGCCATCGGCGCCCTGGAGGAAGTAGAACCGCTCATTGGG
>NZ_JBFUIP010001395.1:0-518 GCF_056401815.1 Aminobacter sp. P4_D5
GGGCGGGCCGACGAAGCAGAGGATCGGCGCCTTGCCCTCCGGCGCCAGCTTGCGGACAGCGAGGTATTCGATGATCCGCTGCTTGATCTTCTCCAGCCCGAAATGATCGGCATCGAGGACGCGCCGGGCCGCCTCGATGTCGATCGGCTTCTCCTCGGGCAGGGCCCAGGGCAGGTCGATCAGCCAGTCGAGATAGGTGCGGACGATGCCGGCCTCGGCCGCGGCATCGGGCATGCGCTCGTAGCGGCGCAGCTCCTTGCGGGCGGCCTCCTCGACCTCCGGCGGCATCTTGGCCTCGGTGATGGCGGCGGTGAGTTCCGCGACCTCCGGCCCGCGGCCGTCGCCCTCGCCGAKCTGGCGCTGGATCGCGGCCATCTGCTCGCGCAGGACGGCCTCGCGCTGGCGGTCGTCGAAGGTGGCCTTGGTCTGCCGGCCGATCTCCTGCGTCAGCTTCAGGACCTCGATCCGCTGGGCCAGCACGCGCGCGACCCGGTCCATCCGCACGGAAGGGTCGCTGG
>NZ_JBFUIP010001396.1:0-518 GCF_056401815.1 Aminobacter sp. P4_D5
ACCACGCCCGCTTCGCCGGCGCCGACCTCATCATCCCCGAGCCGGACGAGCTCGCCGGCGCCACCGGCCTGCCCGTGCATGACGAGGCCAGCGTCGCCGCGGCCGCCAGCGCGCTGCGCCGGATGCACAATTTCGGCGCCGTGCTCGTGCCTCGCGCCCCTGACGGCCTGACCCTCCTTTCGGTCGAGGCCGATGGCAGCGAGACCATCCACCATTTCCGGGCCGAGGCCTCCGAGGTGCACGACCCCGCCGGCGGCGGCGACGCCGTGGTCGCCGTGGTGGCCGCCGGCCTCGCGACCGGTCTCTCGCTGGCCTCCGTGGCCCGGCTGGCCGCACTCGCGCTCGGCATCGTCAGCCGCAAGTCCGGCATCGCGCCCGTGCGCGCCGAGGAGCTGCTGGAGGGCCTGACCCCCGGCCGCAGCGCCGCGCGCAAGCTCGTATCCCTGCCGCTGGCGGCAGAGGTGATCGAGCGCTGGAAGCATCGTGGCTGGCGCATCGGCCTCTTGCAGACGAACGGC
>NZ_JBFUIP010001397.1:0-518 GCF_056401815.1 Aminobacter sp. P4_D5
CGCTCATCGCCACGCAATCGGTGCAGCGCGCGCCTGCGGACGGCACCAGCTACCTCGTCGTCTCGCTCAACTTCGCGCTCAACCCCGTGCTGATGGCGAACCTGCCCTACGAGCCCTTCGGCGACTTCACCGGCGTCGGCCTCATTTCTTCGGCGCCGAACATCCTGGTCGTGCACCCCTCCTTCCCAGCGCGGAGCGTACAGGAATTCGTGGCCGAATTGCGGAAGCGTCCCGGTGAGGTCGCCGTCGCGCATACCGGCGTCGGCACCATCACGCATCTGGCAGGCGAGCTGCTCTACGAGATGACGGGCACGCGCGTGAGCCTGATCGGCTATGGCGGCAGCGCGCCGGCGCATGCCGACCTGCTCTCCGGCCGCGTGCAGGCCATGTTCGATAGCAGCAGCATCCAGCACATCGCCGATGGCCGCCTCCGTGCCCTCGGCATCACCGGCGCTCAGCGACTCTCCGTGTTACCGGACGTCCCGACCATCGCCGAGCAGGGGTTTCCTGGCTACGAG
>NZ_JBFUIP010001398.1:0-518 GCF_056401815.1 Aminobacter sp. P4_D5
GTGGAGGGCGGCGGCAATCCGGACGCGATCTTCTTCGCCGGCGACGTGCTGGCCATGGGCGCTTCGCTGGAATGCGCGCGGCGCGGCTGGCCCGTGCCGGGCAAGGTGGCCATCGCGGCCTTCGACAATTTCGATCTGCTCGGCCATCTCGTGCCGCCCGTCACCACGCTGAAGCTGCCGCGGCTGGAGATCGGCCGGCGCAGCGCGGAGGTGCTGCTCGACCGCATCCAGGGCCGCTCCTCGGCCGCCGTCGCGGTGGATCTGCGCTTCGAGATCATCCATCGCGGCAGCACCTGACGGGATGGACAGGAATGGCGCCACAGCTATGGTATCGGTATCATCGAGAGGCTGAACATGCGGCCGCAAGCCGCGAGAATGGCCCCAACGTCCGAGACTATCGTTAAAGGGAGGGACCGCGAGTGGCGGACCAGGTTCTGGGTTTCATTGGCCTCGGCCAGATGGGCAGCCGCATGGCGGCGCGCCTTCTCGATGCCGGGCACAAGGTCGTCGTGTGTGAC
>NZ_JBFUIP010001399.1:0-518 GCF_056401815.1 Aminobacter sp. P4_D5
CCATCAAGTCCACCATCTTCTACGGCCGCGCCGTCGCCCGGCTGAAGGGGATGGTCGGCCGCGGCCAGGAGATGAACGACGGCAAGGACTTCAACGTCACGCAGTCCGGCGTGTTCCTCGATGGGTTCAACTTCACGAAGTTCGTGGAAGACTGCTACCGGGAGAACAGCCGCCGCATGGCCATCTTCGACCCCGACCTGATGCAGCCCCGGCTGCTGCCCGCCATGGCCGGCCTCGCGCTGCGGGGGCTGCGACTGTGGGATCTCGGCGCCCGCCAGCTTCGCCGCAAGCCGGCCTGAGGCGCCGGTGGTGGTGCCCGAGGCGATCGCAGGGCTGCTGGCGGCACTCAACTTCGCCGCGCATGCGGGGCAGTTCGGCTGCCTGGCCTTCCTCGCCGTGGTGGCGACGCCGCTCACCCACCGGCTGCCCGGCGAGCAGTCCCTCGCGCTGACCGCGCGCACGCAATACGCGGTCCGGCTCTTCGCCCTCGTCACGATCGGCTTCGCGCTGATGGAGGC
>NZ_JBFUIP010001400.1:0-518 GCF_056401815.1 Aminobacter sp. P4_D5
GACCGAGAGCGGGTCCGTCCAGTGCAGCGCACCGGCCCGCTCGACCAGCAGGTGAGGCTCCGCGGCGGCCAGGGCCTTGCCGTCGAGAACCGCGAAATTCACGTCGTGGTCGCGCTTGCCGATCTCCGCGGCGGCGGCCGCCGCTTCCAGCCCAGCCGGGTCGCGGAACAAGCGCATGAAGCCGATGGGGCGCAGCAGCGCCATCGCCTCGGTGCCCTGGGCGAGTGCCAGGTGTTCATCGAGGCAGGTGCGGATCAGCGCGGACCAGGCCAGGACCACCTGCTCGTAGCGCGCAGGCTCGGAATGCCACCAGTAGCGCAGCAGCGGCGAGGCGTAGCTGGGCAACGCGAGCGGGTGGTAGGAGACGTCGACCGCATTGTTGCGCGCGATGCGCAGCAGCTCGGAGAAGGAGCGCGGGAAGGCGTGGGGATAGACGGCCTCGCGCTGGATCAGCCCGCCATTGCCGAAGGAGGCGCCCTCGCCGGGGCCCTGCCGGTCCACCAGCACCACGTCGCAGC
>NZ_JBFUIP010001401.1:0-518 GCF_056401815.1 Aminobacter sp. P4_D5
GCGCTGATGAATTCGACGATGATCGGGCAGGCCACGATGGGCGCCCTGATCGGCCGCAGCCTCTCCTCCGACATCGCGCTGGCGACGCTGCCCATGGCCATCCAGATGGCGGGGACCATGGTGGCCTCGATTCCAGCCTCCTACGTCTTCACGCGTTGGGGGCGACGGGCGGGTTTTCTGGCCGGCGCCTTCATTTCCATCCTGGGATCGCTGACCTTCGGCCTCGGCGCGCTGATGAATTCGACGATGATCGGGCAGGCCACGATGGGCGCCCTGATCGGCCGCAGCCTCTCCTCCGACATCGCGCTGGCGACGCTGCCCATGGCCATCCAGATGGCGGGGACCATGGTGGCCTCGATTCCAGCCTCCTACGTCTTCACGCGTTGGGGGCGACGGGCGGGTTTTCTGGCCGGCGCCTTCATTTCCATCCTGGGATCGCTGACCTTCGGCCTCGGCGTCTACTGGCAAAGCTTCGGGGTCTATTGCCTCGGCTCGGTCCTGGCCGGGCTGAGCTGGGG
>NZ_JBFUIP010001402.1:0-518 GCF_056401815.1 Aminobacter sp. P4_D5
CGCTGAAGCGCTACCGTTCCTCCATGGACACGATGTTGCTACTGTTGCTGGGCCAGCGCGTGGATATGTTGAACCAGCAGGGAATGCACGGCCTGGTTAAGCTGCGCAGGCAGCCCCGGGTGGTTACGAATTTGGAAGGTGTGATGAAGGGCTATGACACGCCGACGAACTGAACCGCTCCGGGTTTTTCGGAGGCTCCAACTTCTGAGAAGGTGGAGCGACGACGAGCAGGACGACGAACAAGTTTTCTCCTGAGGTTCGCGARCRAGCGGTCCGGATGGTGCTGGAGCATKAGGSGCAGCAYCCGTCGCGTTGGGCGACGGTCCTGTCGATCGCGGCCAAGATCGGCTGCACGGCCCAGACGCTGAACGAGTGGGTTAAGAAGGCGGAGCGCGATAGCGGTTGCCGACCTGGCCCGACGACGGAGATGGCCGCCAAGCTAAAGGCCCTCGAACGGGAGAACCGGGAGCTTCGGCAGGCCAATGAGATCCTGCGCAAGGCGTCCGCATATTTTGCCC
>NZ_JBFUIP010001403.1:0-518 GCF_056401815.1 Aminobacter sp. P4_D5
GCGAGCCGCAGCCCGACCGTGGCGCCGCCGAGGTCGCGCACGGTGGTGAAGCCGCGCATCAGCATCTCACGCATCAGCTTTCCGGCGCGGAAAGCGACGACGGCATCCGGCAGCAGCGCATTGGCCTGGAGGTTCACGACGGAGGCGATGAGATGGACATGGCAATCCACCAGTCCCGGCATCAGCGTGCGGCCGCCAAGGTCGATGCGCCGTGCCGAGGCGCTGGCGATGGAGGGGGYGACCTCGCGGATCACCTCGCCCTCGACGAGCACCGACATGCCCGGCGTCGCCGCCTCGGCAAAGCCGTCCCAGAGCCGGGCGTTTTCAAAGAGAATCATGACTGCGCTCCCATGTGCCGCCCACTCAAGACGTTCCGGAATCCCTTGTGAAGACCGAACTGGACATTCGGGCCCGGGCTTCGTCATGTTGCGCGCACTTCATGCAGGGATGAACAACATGTGGCTTTCCACCGCTCGCGCTGCGCGCGCGAGCCTTGTCGCGTTGGCCCTGACGGGCAC
>NZ_JBFUIP010001404.1:0-518 GCF_056401815.1 Aminobacter sp. P4_D5
GGGAAGTTCCGCTCGATGCGGGCCATGGTGTCGCGGATGATCTGCGCCGTCGCGAGCGCGTTCGAGCCGGGACGCTGGGTGATCGCCAGTGCCACGGCGGGCTGGCCGTTCAGGGTGGAATTGGTGGTGTAGGAGGCGGCGCCCAGCTCCACCCGGCCGATGTCGCGGATCCGCAGCAGCCGTCCCTCGCGCGTGGCGCGGATGACGATGTTCTCGAACTCGTCGGGCCGGTCCAGCCGGCCGCGGAAGGTGAGACTCGGCTGGAAGGCCTGGTCGGAGACCGGCGGCTCCGCCAGCAGGCCGCCCGCCACCTGGGTGTTCTGCGACTGCACCGCGGCGACGACGTCCTCGGCGGTGATGCCGAGCGCGGCCATGCGGTCGGGATCGAGCCAGATGCGCATCGCGTAGTCGCGCGCGCCCTGCATGTCGATGTCGCCGATGCCGTCGATGCGCAGCAGCTCGTCGCGCACCTGGCGCAGCGCGTAGTTGGAGACGTAGAGCTGGTCGTAGCTCTGGTC
>NZ_JBFUIP010001405.1:0-517 GCF_056401815.1 Aminobacter sp. P4_D5
CTGCTCTTCGGCGTCGGCGCCGCCTCGCTGGGCGAGAAGGCGCACACGCTGGTGAAGTGGATCGAGGAGCTCTCGCACGTCATCCTCAAGATCACCGGCTACATCATGGGGCTGGCGCCGCTCGCCGTCTTCGCCTCGATGGCCGCGATCATCACCACGCAGGGGCTCGGCATCCTCGTCACCTACGGCAAGTTCGTGGTCGAGTTCTATTTCGGCCTGGCGCTGCTCTGGTTCCTGCTCACGGCGGTCGGCTTCCTCATCTTCGGCAAGCGCGTCTTCGAGCTGGTGTCGCTGCTGCGCGCGCCCTTCCTGCTGGCCTTCAGCACCGCGAGTTCGGAGGCCGCGTATCCCCGCCTCATGGAGCAGCTCGCGCGCTTCGGCGTCAGCCCGAAGGTGATCTCCTTCGTGCTGCCGCTGGGCTATTCCTTCAACCTCGACGGCTCGATGATGTACTGCACCTTCGCGGTCGTCTTCATCGCCCAGGCCTACAACATCGACCTCTCGCTCGGCACGCAGC
>NZ_JBFUIP010001406.1:0-517 GCF_056401815.1 Aminobacter sp. P4_D5
CCTCTGTGAACACCGTCGCGCTCATCGGCCATATGTCGCTGCGCGTCGGCGCCATGGGCCGCAACGACCTCGACCGTCCGGCGACGGACAAGGAGGCCGAGCGCATGCGGAAGATGCTCGCGCAGTCCCTGGCCGAGGGGGCCTCGGGTCTCTCGACGGGCCTCTTCTACCCGCCCAGCAAGCACGCCCCGACCGACGAGGTCATCGCCGTCGCCGAGGCGCTGCGCGGCACGGGCGGCCTCTACGTCACCCACATGCGCGACGAGGCGAACCATGTGCTCGACAGCATCGAGGAGACGCTGCGGATCGGCGCGGCGGTCGGCGCGCCCGTCGTCATCAGCCACCACAAATGCGCGCAGCCGGAGAATCACGGCCGCTCCGTCGAGACGCTGCCGCTGATCGAGAAGCTGTCCCAGAGCCATTCCGTGGCCTTCGACGTCGATCCCTACCCGGCCTCGTCGACCTCGCTCGGCGCGCGCAAGCCGCGGCCGGACATTCCGGTCATGGTGACCTATTC
>NZ_JBFUIP010001407.1:0-517 GCF_056401815.1 Aminobacter sp. P4_D5
GGGCCGGCCCGCGCCATGCCGATCGCCGAGGCCGTCGCCGCCGTGCGCGACCTTGCCACCCGCTACGCCGAGGTGGTGCTGACCGGGGTGGACCTCGCCAGCCATCCCGATCTCTCGGCTGTCATCCGCGCCATCCTCCGCGAGGTGCCGGAACTGCCGCGCCTGCGCCTCTCTTCGCTGGACCCGGCGGCGCTGGACGACGGCTTTTGGGCCGTCTTCGCCGAGGAGGAGCGGCTGATGCCGCACCTTCATCTCTCGGCCCAGCATGGCCATGACCTGATCCTCAAGCGCATGCGCCGCCGCCATTCCCGCGCCGACCTGCTGCAACTCTCCGCCCGTGCTCGCGCGTTACGTCCGGACGTGGCGCTGGGGGCCGACCTCATCGCCGGTTTCCCGACCGAAACGGAGGAGCAGCTGTGCGCGATGACCGATCTGGTGGCGGAGGCGCTACTCGCCTTCCTGCACGTCTTTCCCTATTCCGCCCGCGCCGGCACGCCCGCCGCGCGCATGCCGCAGC
>NZ_JBFUIP010001408.1:0-517 GCF_056401815.1 Aminobacter sp. P4_D5
GGTGGCGGTCGGGTGGTAGCCGCGGTCGTAATGGTCGCCGCCGGGGAGCGCCACCGCGAGGCGGTTCGTCACCTCATAGCCGGCCACGATCGCCGCAATGACGTCCTTGCCGGAGGCGCCGGTCAGCTCGGCGGCCGCCAGCGCGGCGGGGATCACCGGCGCGCCCGGATACAGCGTCCCGGCCGCATGGGTGTCATCGAAGTCGAGGCTATGGGCGAAGGCGCCGTTCAGCAGCGCCGCACCCATTGGCGACCAGCGGCTCGCCTCGCCGAGGACGGCGTGGTTGCCATGCGCGAGGCCCATGGTCCGGGCGGCGGCCATCAGCGGAGCACTGCTCTCGGCATCGTGCCGGCCGCGGATGATGTTGCCGACGAGGTCCAGGATCAGGAAGCGGGTCCGGGTCTCGACCTCGGGCGGCAGGTCCAGATGGCGAATCGCCGCGGCATAGCGCGCGAACTGGGCGGTGACATCGGCCATGGACGGTTCCTCGACGAAGAGATTTTCCGCAGTTAACCAG
>NZ_JBFUIP010001409.1:0-516 GCF_056401815.1 Aminobacter sp. P4_D5
GCGCGCGCGGGGCTCGACCTTGGCGCTGGGCGACCTCGCCGCCTATCGCACCGAGACGCGCGAGCCCGTGCGCGGCACCATTCGCGGCGTGGAACTCGTGGGACCGCCGCCGCCCTGCTCGGGCGGCGTGCACGTGATCCAGATGCTGAACCTGATGGAGGGCTTCGACCTCCGTGCCTCCGGCTTCGGCACCGAGCCCACGCTGCACCTCGTCTTCGAGGCGTTGAAGATCGCCGCCGCCGACCGCCGCGCCGCCACGGCCGATCCCGCCTTCGTCGACGTGCCGGTCGCGCGGCTGATCTCCACGGCCTATGGCGAGGAGCGTCGGCCGGAGATCGACGTCACGCGCGCGAAGGAATTCGGATCGCGCGTGCTGACCAATGAATCCGCCAACACCACGCATGTGACCATCGCCGACAAGGCGGGAAACATCGTCACCTCGACCCAAACGATCAACTCGCTCTTCGGCGCGCGCATCATGATCGCTGATACCGGCATCATCCCGAACAACTACAT
>NZ_JBFUIP010001410.1:0-516 GCF_056401815.1 Aminobacter sp. P4_D5
GTGATGGCCTGGGCGAATCCGCCCAACACCTCCACCACGGCGACGCCGAAGGACGCGGGCTGAAGCGCGACCGGCGCGGGACAGGCGTCACGCCCGCCGGCCCGGGTTCATCCATTCGCCCGCATGGACGGCCTGGGAGAGATGCGCCACCATGCCGGAGGCCCCTTCGGATGAAGCCTCATGCGCCTGGTAGCTGTGCTTCTTGCTTTCGCCATGGCGCCTGCCTTGGCGCAGGACGATGCCTATCTCCGGGTTCGCCGCGAGGCGGAGGGTCATCTCCGCCCCTGCACGTCCACGGAGGCGGAGGCGCGGCGCTGGTGCGAGCAGAACAGCGAGGAATTCGTGCGCGACTATCTGCGTGCCCGCGCCGGCGAGCTGCGGGGCCAGCGGAACGTCGCCCATCAGCTGGCCGGCCCGACGGGCGAAGCCGCGACCCGGGAACAGCGTGACGGCGTCGTCGCGAGCGCCATGCAAGCCTGCGCCTGGAGGATGGTCGTCGTCTCCACGGGCCATGGT
>NZ_JBFUIP010001411.1:0-516 GCF_056401815.1 Aminobacter sp. P4_D5
CTCGGAGCGTTTCCTCGGCGTGCAGTTCAGCTTCTCGCAGGCGATCAGCGACAACGTGCAGGAGGCCGCCTCCGGCGTGAAGGGCGCCAACGCCATCAAGATCTACGGGCCCGACCTCGAGGTGCTGACGGACACGGCCGAGCGGATCCGCGGGCTGCTGACGCAGGTGCGTGGCCTGACGGATGTCGCGATCTTCCCGACGCTCGGCCAGCCCACCGTCTCCGTCGCGATCGACCGGGCCCGGGCCGCGCGCTTCGGGCTGCAGGTGGACGACATCAACCAGGTGGTGCAGGCGGCGATCGGCGGGCGGGAGGCCGGACGGCTCTACGAGCCCGGCGGCGACCGCAACTTCCCGATCACGGTGCGCCTGGCGGCGCCCTTCCGCGACAGCATCGAGGCGATCCGCCGCATTCCCGTCGGCGGTGCGCGCGGCGCCGTGCTGGCCGATGTGGCGAGGGTCGAGCTCACCTCGGGCACGGCCTATGTCTACCGCGAGGAGAGTACGCGCTACGTGCC
>NZ_JBFUIP010001412.1:0-516 GCF_056401815.1 Aminobacter sp. P4_D5
CCCGTGCCCTTGCCGAGCTCCTTGGTGGTGAAGAAGGGCTCGGTGGCCTTCTTCAGCGTGGCCTYGTCCATGCCATGGCCGCAGTCCTGCACGGAAAGGCGGATATAGGAGCCGTGCTCGAGGTCGCGGCCTATCGGCACCTCCGCGCGCTCTACCCGGATCGTCACGGCGCCGCCCTCTGGCATGGCGTCGCGCGCGTTCACGGCGAGGTTCAGCAGCGCCAGTTCCACCTGGTTCGTGTCCACCAGCGCGAGGGCGGCGCGCGAGGGCAGGTCCAGCCGGAGCTCGATGCGCGGGCCGATGGAGCGTTCCAGCAGGTCCTTCATGCCGCTGACCAGCATGACGAGGTCGCGCGGCTGCACCTGCAGCTCCTGCCGGCGCGCGAAGGCCAACAGGCGCTGCGTGAGCGCGGCGCCGCGCTGCGCGCCCTGCCAGGCGATGTCCACGAGGCGCGACGCATCGCCATCCGCCGCGACACGCGGTCGCAGCAGCTCCAGATTGCCGAGCACCGCCATC
>NZ_JBFUIP010001413.1:0-516 GCF_056401815.1 Aminobacter sp. P4_D5
GTGCCGCGACGGCGGCCATGATGAGCAGTCCGATCTTGAGTGCCCGGAGCCGTGCCTCGCTGTTCACGCGCACCGCTTCCTCCACCTGGGCGGGTGTCGCGCTCGTGCGCTGCAGGATGGTGAGCAGGYGGTCGTTGCTGACGAAGTTGATGCTGTCGAGGTCGAGCTGCGACTGCAGCTCCGGCGTCAGCTGCGGATTGGCCGTCACGCGGTACATGATGCCGGCCGAGAGCAGTCCCACCAGCAGCGCGCCCGCGATCGCCGTGCCCACGCCGGCCGCAAGGTTCTGCGTGGTGCCGCGCAGCGCGCCGACATCACCCGCCAGCTCCTTCGGCGCCGCCGTCACCAGAACGTTGAAGACCAGCGTCACCAGCGCGCCCTGGCCGATGCCGCAGGTGATCAGGCCGAGCATGACGGGAACCGCCGTCCAGTCGTTGCGCACCACCCAGGCCAGCCAGAGCAGGCCCAGGATGCAGAGCGTGAAGCCGGCCTGCGCGATCCGCCGCGGCGTCACCT
>NZ_JBFUIP010001414.1:0-516 GCF_056401815.1 Aminobacter sp. P4_D5
CGAGTAGCCGATTGTCTCCGCCGCCACGAGCGTCCGCCGAAAGGCCTCGACGTCGGAGATGTCCGGTCGCGGCGCGCCCGCCGCCACCGCCATGCCGACATAGGAACGCGCAAGATCCACCCGGCTGCCCGCCACGAGCACGCCGGAGGCCATGAGTTCGTCGATCGCCTCCGAGGTCAGGATGGCCAGGTCCCCGCGTTCGCCGAACTGGATGCGGTCCATCAGCCGCTTCGTCGGCTCGTAGACCGCGTCCACCTTCAGCCCAAGGCGTGGCAGCAGCTCGTCCAGCACGCTCACCACGCCGAGGGTCGAGAAGAGTTTGAGATCAGCCACCTGCGCCTCCTGATGCGAGGCGATGATCCTCCCGCGCCGGCCGGCGGGCAAGGCGCGACGCACGCGACAGTTCCGGGCTCGCCGCGAGGGCAGTTATGAGAAAAGTATCGCTGACTGGTCTGAGGGGTACGGCGCGATGTGGAACTTTTCCGTGAGCGGGGCGCTCAGCCTCATGGCCCGCAC
>NZ_JBFUIP010001415.1:0-516 GCF_056401815.1 Aminobacter sp. P4_D5
GGGGCGTTGGATGCGGTAGCGGCGCGCGCCGAGCGTGACATGGAGGAGCATGGCCGTGAGCTTGCCATGCGTTAGGAAACGCGGCCACCGTCACCTGCATGATTCGACATCAGCGCGCGATCGGCGCGGCATCGCTGGAGGTGGCAGCGCACGGGCTGGCGCGGCTGCACCAGGCGGCGCCGCTGCGGGTGCTCTTCCCGACACCCGATCCGGGCCAGCCGCTGGAGGCGGTGCTGGTGAATGTGGCGGGCGGCCTCGCCGGCGGCGATGGGCTGGAGGCGCGGATCACGCTGCGCGAAGGGGCGAAGGCACTCGTGACGACGCCGGCCGCGGAGAAGATCTACCGGAGCCTCGGCGAGGAATCCCATATCGCCCTGCGCCTCGAGGTCGCGGAAGACGCCGTTCTGGAATACCTGCCGCAGGAGGCGATCCTCTTCGACAGCGCACGCCTCCGCCGCCGCATGGACGCGCAGGTGGCGCCCGGCGGGACGCTGCTGGCGGCGGAATCCGTCGTCC
>NZ_JBFUIP010001416.1:0-516 GCF_056401815.1 Aminobacter sp. P4_D5
GCCCATGGCCGACGGCGTGCTGGGCGACCTCGGCGGCGGCTCGCTGGAGCTGGTGAGGCTGTCGCGCGGCGAGATCGTCGAGACCGTCTCCCTGCCCATCGGCACCATCCGCCTGGCCGACCGCGCCGACGGAGACATCGCCCGCGCCCGCGCCATCGTCGAGACGGAGCTGAAGCGCGTGCCCTGGCTGGGCGCGGCGCCGCTGAAGGACCTCTTCCTCGTCGGCGGCACCTTCCGCGCGCTGGCGCGGATGCACATCGCCCAGACCGGCTATCCCCTGACGATCGTCCACCACTACGCCATCCGGCGCGAGGAGGCGCGCGACCTCGCGGGCGTGGTGATGACGGCGCCGCGGAAATCGCTGGAGCGCATGCCCTCGGCGCCGACCAAGCGCGTCCTGGACCTGCCCTTCGCCGCCGTGGTGATGCGCCGGCTGCTGCGCGCCTCGGGCGCGGCCCGCGTGGTCTTCTCCGCCAATGGGCTGCGCGAGGGCTGGTACGGCCGGCGCCTCGACAC
>NZ_JBFUIP010001417.1:0-515 GCF_056401815.1 Aminobacter sp. P4_D5
CGCCGGGGACGACGATCATCGTCAACCATTGCGGCGGTCAGCTCGGCGTCGGGCCGTATGAAGGCAAGGCCGAAGAGGTCTTTTCAGAGTGGCGCAAGTCCATGGCCGCGCTCGCAGCTTTGCCGAACGTGCTGGTGAAGCTGGGCGGGCTGGCGATGGAGGTCAGCGGCAAGCAGTGGGCCACACGCGACCTGCCGCCAACCTCGGAGGAGCTGGCGGAAGACTGGCGCCCGCAGATCGAGACCCTCATCGAGCTCTTCGGCGTCGATCGCTGCATGTWCGAGAGCAAYTTYCCCGTGGACAAGGGCATGTGCAGCTATGCCGCGCTGTGGAACGCCTTCAAGCGGCTCTCCGCCGGCGCCAGCGCCGACGAGAAGACGGCGCTGTTCTCGGGAACGGCGGCGCGGGTGTACCGGCTCAGCCTCTGAAGCGTCCGGCCACGCGCGGGATCACCAGGACCTGCGCCTGCGGAATGCGACGGCGGACATGCTCCGCCAGGCGCTCCACCACCGCCT
>NZ_JBFUIP010001418.1:0-515 GCF_056401815.1 Aminobacter sp. P4_D5
GCGCACCTCTTCCCGGTCGTAGACGAAGGCATCGTCCTCCCAGGTGTCCCAGAGCTTCAGGACCAGCTGCACGAATTCCTTCGCGCGGTCGTAGCGTTCGGCATGCGGCGGCAGCGCGGCATGGCCGAAGTTCCGCGCGGCGTAGTTGTTCGCCGATGTCACGACGTTCCAGGCCGCGCGACCGCCGCTGATATGGTCCAGCGAAGCGAATTGCCGCGCGATGTTGTAGGGCTCGGAGAAGCTCGTCGTCGCCGTGCCGCCGAGTCCGATATGCTCCGTGGCGCCGGCGACCGCAGCGAGGCAGGTCAGCGGCTCCAGCACATTGGTGAAGAGCGGGTAGCGGGACCAGACGTCGAGGCTGTCGTAGCGCAGCGCCGGCGTGTCRGCGATGAAGAAGAGGTCGAAGAGCCCGTGCTCGGCCAGCTTCGCCAGCTTTCGATACGAGCGGATGCTCACGACCGATCCGTCCTCGGTGCTCGGATGCAGCCAGCCCGCCGGATGGGATCCGGTGAGGT
>NZ_JBFUIP010001419.1:0-515 GCF_056401815.1 Aminobacter sp. P4_D5
AACCCGGGCAGCCTCGGCGCCGATTGCGAGGCAGGAGGGCGGTTCTCCGGGGGACCACCCACGGAAGTGGTTGGGGCGGCCTGGATTGTGCTGTTACCTTGCTGCTACAAGCCGCGCTTCGTCGCGCTGAACGTGGGGATTTCCAAGAATGCGCAATGTTTTCCGCGCCCTGGCCGCCGCCGGCCTCCTGGGACTGACCTCCGTCCCGGCTTCGGCCCAGACCCTGACCATGGCCGTGGGGGCCCCGGTGACCAGCCTGGACCCGCACTACCACCAGCTCTCGCCCAACAATGCGGCGGCGAGCATGATCTTCAGCCGCCTCGTCGAGAGCGACGACCGCGCGCGCAACATTGCAGGCCTTGCAGAGAGCTGGCGGGTCGTGGAGCCCACCGTGTGGGAGTTCAAGCTCCGCCCCGGCGTGCGCTTCCATAATGGCCGCGAATTCACCGCCGAGGACGTGGCCTTCACCTTCGCCCGCGTGCCGAACGTGCCGAACAGCCCAGCCTCCTTTACCC
>NZ_JBFUIP010001420.1:0-515 GCF_056401815.1 Aminobacter sp. P4_D5
CTTCGGATTTTAACTGAAATGGCATGCAATACGGCGCGCCGGCGATGGCCCGTCTTCCCGAAGCCGTCATGAATGTCGTCCGTATCTAGCTCTCGAACCAAGCTATCCTCAGCGAGGAAATGCCCGGACTGCCAGACATTTCCAGGCTCTCGGGCTTGTTGACGGCGCTGACCCCGCCCGCGTAATCCCTGCCCGACAGCTTGGGCAGGAACCTGTTGTGAAGAAGACGAATGCCGCGAGAAAGCCGAAGACCGAGGTGAAGGCCAGGCCAGGCCTCGGCGAAGGCTACGAGCTGACCGTCTCGTCCCCCGTCCTGCTCTCGCAGGGCTCCGACCGCGACTTCCGGCGGCTCGTGCACAACCTCTTCGGCTTCCTGGCGCGGCACGAGGCGATCCGCGAGGGGCACGGCGCCTTCATCAACCTCGCCGGCATCGAATACACCGTGCTGATCTCCATCGCGCATCTCTCGGCCGAATCCGATGTCAGCGTGCGCGACGTGGCCGAGTATCTGCATC
>NZ_JBFUIP010001421.1:0-514 GCF_056401815.1 Aminobacter sp. P4_D5
GCCGTCGTCGGCCGGTAGATCTGGTCGTCGGCGAGCGAGACGATGGCCGCCGGCGGGGCGCCCCCGGTCACGCCGACGCCGCGATCGGCGCCGAGGATGTCGGCGCCGGGGAACTCCGCGCCCTGGGTGCGCGCGGCGCGCTGCTCAGCGCGGAGCTCGTAGAAGAGCGGACGGTTCAGCCCGAGCGAGGCGATGGTCGTCACGCCATAGACCTCGAACTGGCGCAGCTGCCCCAGGATATTGGCGCGGTTGTAGTTCGCGGCCCCCGCGGTCAGGCCGTCCACGACGCCGATATGCGAATGCGCGGAGATCAGGCCGGGAATGAGGGTCTTGCCGCTGATATCAACGGTCTCGGCCCCGGCGGGCATGGCGGGGGGACGGCCCGTGCCCATCCAGGCGATGCGGCCGCCGTCGAGGACGAGGGTCGCGTTCTCGAGCGGGGCGCCGCCGCTTCCGTCGATCACCCGRCCGCCGGTCAGCACCGCAGGCCGTGGCGCGGCGGCCGGCGCCTGGG
>NZ_JBFUIP010001422.1:0-514 GCF_056401815.1 Aminobacter sp. P4_D5
GTCGAGGCTGGCCTGGCGGGCCTGGAACAGTGCGCGCTGGCCGGCGAGGGCCTCGGCCACGCGGGGATCGGCCGAGAGCGCGAGCAGGTCCTGCGGAAAGCGGATCTCGGTGTCCCGTGCGATCTCGGCGGCGAGCCGGGCCTGCTGGGCCAGCAGCGCGGCGCGCTGGGCCCGGGCGGCGAGCATGGTCGAGCCGGACAGGACGTCGTCGAGGCGCAGGACGATCTGGCCCTGGCGGACGCGGTCGCCGTCGCGCACGAGGATCTCGCGCACGAGGCCGCCCTCGAGGTGCTGCAGCGTGCGCCGCGTGCCCTCGACCTTGATGAGGCCCGGCGCGAGCGCCGCCTCGGCGAGCGGGGCCAGGGTGGCCCAGGCGAGAAAGCCTCCGCCAAAGCCGATCATCGTCACGAGGCCGAGGGCGAGTGCTGCGCCGGCGCGGGGCCGCTCGGGGGTGGCAGCCAAGGGGGCGGGGAGCGGGAGGGTGGCGGCGGACATCAGGCGCGGGCTCCGGCGG
>NZ_JBFUIP010001423.1:0-514 GCF_056401815.1 Aminobacter sp. P4_D5
GCGCCGAGCTTCGTGGTCGCGGGCAGCGGCGAGTCCCAGGAGGGCAAGGGCAACTACCGCGACCACACCGTCGCGCTGGGCGACCTCTCGCCGGCGGGGTCGCTGAGCAAGGGAAAATTCGTGCTCGGGGAGATGGAGCGGCGCATGACGGCGCTGGGTTTCGGCTGGGCCGACACGACGGGCGTGCAGGTCTACACGGTGCATGACCTGTATCCTTTCCTGGCGAGCGAGATCGTCGGCCGCGGCGCCGCGCGGCACGGGCTCACCTGGCAGTTCTGCCGCCCGCCGGTGCAGGACCTCGAATACGAGATGGACTGCCGCGGCGTGTCGGTGGAACGGGTGCTGCCCCCATCGTAACGCCTGGGCTCTGACGCGCTGCATGCTTCCTGGGCAAAGCTTGTGCGGGAAGCCTTGTGAAAGGGGTATCGGCCCTTGACCGGCCTGCTTTCCCCGCAAGGATCGGACGTCCAGCCAGGAGGTCCGCGCCTTGCCGTCCGTCCGCCTCACCCGCCGC
>NZ_JBFUIP010001424.1:0-514 GCF_056401815.1 Aminobacter sp. P4_D5
GTCGTGAGCACCGTGGTGAACCAGCCAGCGGCGATGACAGGACCGAAGCCCGGCACGGCGAGCAGGCCCATACCGGCGAGAATGCCGGCGCCCGTGCCCAGCACGGCGCCGACGGAGGTGCCGGAATGGGTCCGCATCGGGCCGGGGGCGGATTCCTCCGCGGCCTCGGCGAGGCTGACCTCCAGCCCCGGCAGGTCGAGCGCGTCAAGCTCCTCGACGGCCATCACCGCCGTCGCGCGATCCTCGAAAACCTTGGCCACTGTGAGCATCGGAATGGCTCCTGAAAACGCGGCAGGCCGGGAAATCACGCGATCCCTTGGGATCGACGCGATACCCCGGCCCGGCCGGCGGAATGGATGCATCAGCCCTATCGCTGCTGCAACGCAGCAAAAGGCCGCGCGGTTGCCGGCCGTCAGACGGGCATCTGGCTGCGATCCACCATGGTGGTGAACCAGCTACCGTCCTCGCCGCGATACATGACCCACCAGGGCTCGCCCCGGTGCTTGGGCACCAT
>NZ_JBFUIP010001425.1:0-514 GCF_056401815.1 Aminobacter sp. P4_D5
GTTCGGCGACGGCAAGTGCGACATCCTGCTCGCCACCAACATCGTCGAGAGCGGGCTCGACATGCCCGCTGTCAACACGCTGGTCATCCATCGGGCCGACATGTTCGGCCTGGGTCAGCTCTACCAGCTGCGCGGGCGCGTCGGGCGCGGCAAGCAGCGCGGCTATGCCTATCTGACCTGGCCGCCGCACCACCGCCTCTCGCCCACGGCCCAGAAGCGGCTGGAGGTGATGCAGACGCTGGACAATCTCGGCGCCGGATTCACGCTGGCGAGCCACGACCTCGACATCCGCGGCGCCGGCAATCTTCTCGGCGAGGAGCAGTCGGGCCAGATCCGCGAGGTCGGCATCGAGCTCTACCAGGAGATGCTGGAGGAGGCCGTCGCCGACCTGCGCGCCGGCTCGCGGAAGACGCGGGAGGTGGAGGGCAGCTTCACCCCGCAGATCAACCTCGGCCTGCCGGTGCTGATCCCGGAGGGCTATGTCCAGGAGCTGCCGGTGCGGCTCGGCCTCTAC
>NZ_JBFUIP010001426.1:0-514 GCF_056401815.1 Aminobacter sp. P4_D5
GTCGAACTCCTCGGCGAAGGCGGCCTCGAGGTGCCGGCGCGAGGGCTCCGGCAGGAAGGAGCCGCGGATGCCGTTCAGCATGAAGCCACGCAGGTCGGCCAGGCCGAAGCCGAAATCCTCCACCATCATCCGCCAGCAGCGCGTGGGCGTGACCTGGTGGGGCGGCGGGTCGTCGGTATTGGGATGGATGAGCAGCCCGGCGGCGGGCATGCGGCGGATCGGGTGGTCCTGTGCCCAGCGCTCGGGCGGCAGGGTCCGCAGGTAGTAGGAATTGGTCGGCACCACCGTGAAGAGCACACCGCGTTCGGCGCAGCGCGCACCCATCTCGGGGTCCTCGAGGACGGTGTAGCCGTGGTCGATGCGCTCGATGCCCAGCAGGTCCAGCGCGGTCTCGACGTTGCGGGGATGGCAGCCGAACTCGCCGGCATGGGCGGTGAGCCGGAAGCCCCCCTGCTTCGCCATGCGCCAGGCCTTCCAGAAGAGCTCCGGCGGGCGGTCCGTCTCGCGATAGTCG
>NZ_JBFUIP010001427.1:0-514 GCF_056401815.1 Aminobacter sp. P4_D5
GCGCCAAGGCCGCGACACCCTCGGGCCCCGCCGCGAGGTCCCAGCCTTCCACCAGCAGGTCGGCCCAGGAGAGGTCCGGCGCGCCCGGCCCGAAGACGACCGGCCGGCCCGGCGCCAGCCTGGCCTCGGCAGGCGCGGCGGCTGTGATCTCGCGGAGGGCGACGCGGATGGGGCGGGTCTCGCCCTGCGGTGGTGCGTGCAGCGGGCCGTCCACGACGAGGCGGATCGTCACGCGGCCGGCGGGCACGTCGAGGGCGGTGAGGGCCTCCTCGCCCGGGGTCAGGCCCGTCCAGCGGATCGGCCCGTCGCCGACAGCGACGCCCGCGCGGTTGTCCTCGGCCCAGGGCGCGGCTGCGAGGCGCAGCCAGAGTCTTGCCGGTGCCGCGACATCGAGATGCACCGTACCGGAGGGGCCGATGAGCCAGGAACCGATCTCCTCCGGCGGCTCGAAGCCGGCGCCGAGGGCGAGGCTCGATTCCGGCCAGCCCTCGCCGGTGGCGGCGAAGGAGACGGT
>NZ_JBFUIP010001428.1:0-514 GCF_056401815.1 Aminobacter sp. P4_D5
GAGCTGGATCGCGGTCTCGAGGAATCCTCGCAGATGCTGGACGAGGAGGCGCGGCAGACGCGGCTCATCGAGCTGGAGAGGATGGCGCTCGACGACGTGGCGCTCATCCCGTTGCACATCCAGACCAACATCTGGGCCGCCCGACGCGGCTTCGTGGTGACGCCGCGCGCGGACGAGCTGACCCGCGCGCAGGACGTGCGCCCGGTTTCTGCCGCCCCTGGGGCGGCCCGCTGAGATGACCGTCTACCTCCTGCGGCGGCTGCTCCAGGCGCTGCTGGTGATGCTCGCCATGAGCGTCATCGTCTTCGTCGGCGTCTACGCCATCGGCGACCCCGTCGAGATCCTGATCTCGCCCGACGCCGACCAGATGGAGCGCGAGCGCGCCATCAAGGCGCTTGGCCTCGATCTGCCGCTCTGGCAGCAATACCTGACCTTCCTGTTCCGGGCGGTGCAGGGCGATCTCGGCCGCAGCTTCGTATTCAACGAGCCGGCCTTGCAGCTCATCCTCCAGAAG
>NZ_JBFUIP010001429.1:0-513 GCF_056401815.1 Aminobacter sp. P4_D5
GGGCATCCATTCGGATGATGCTCCGAAAGCTTTGCCCACACGCAGGATGATCACGGATGGACACTCAGAAGACGTAGCGCAGCCGAACGGTTCCCGAGACCTCGCGCAGGCGGTCGGAAAGCTCGCTGTCCAGCCGCGCGCCGACCGTCCAGCGCGGCGCGATCTCCGCCTCGCCGCCGAGCGCCAGCCCCCGCAGCGCGCCGTGCCGTCGGGCACCGTGCCGCCGACTCCATTGCCGCCCGTGCCGAAATCCCCGTTCACCGAGCCGGACCAGGTGGCATCCAGGGCCAAGGCCTGGCCGGTGAGGCCCGGTGCGGTCCCGATCATGAGAGCCAAGCGAAGGCGCGACATGTTCTTGTACTGCACTGCGACTGGCTCTCCGATTATGGATTTCCAGAGATTTATTCACTCCATCTAAAAGATCACGCAGCCAATCACTCTTTTGTCAGGTTTTTTTGTTGCGCCGGGGCCGCAACGGCGGCGCTTGACGCCAAAGCTGCGGCGGCCGATTCC
>NZ_JBFUIP010001430.1:0-513 GCF_056401815.1 Aminobacter sp. P4_D5
ATGTAGCGCGACAGCTCGCGCGTCTCGTCCAGCCGCGAGGAGATGCCGTCCAACAGCGAGCGCATCGCCGCCGTCGAGAGCGTGAAGCGGTCCGTGCGCCGGGCGGCCAGCATGCTTGCCATCGGGCCGAGAAGGCGCGGTGTGGGCCGGGCCGGGTCGCCCTGGCGCGGGTTGCGGAAGGCCTCCAGCCAGTCGACCTCCGGGCGCAGCACCAGCACCTGGCGGATGTTCCAGAGGATGCCCAGCGTCAGCACGAAGAGGATGAAGCCGTTGAGGACCGGATTGGCCTCGAAGGCATGGTGGAGCGAGGGATAGAGCAGCGCCACGACCACCCCGACCATCGCCAGGAAGGCCAGCATGCGCGAGAGGAAGGCGGTGGGCTTCGTCATGGCGGGGACACTAGCCAGCGGTGGCGGGCTGCGCCAGTTGCACTCTCGGGAAGCCGCTGGGAATCCTAACGATCCGGCCGCACGCCCATCGCGATGGTCCGCTCGTCCATCCGCGGTTCATGCC
>NZ_JBFUIP010001431.1:0-513 GCF_056401815.1 Aminobacter sp. P4_D5
CCGTGTCCGTCCGCCGGAATGGAAACTCCATGGCCCGGTCCACTCCGCCGCCTTCTGCGTGCCGGGGATACGCGCGACCGACAGTGCCGCCATCAGCCAGAGCAGGAACTGCAGGTCGGGCCGCAGCAGCAGGGACTCGCTGTAGTTGTAGATGCCGTAGACGACCGTCAGTATCAGCACCCAGAACGCACGGCGGCGGTGCCCTTCCAGCATGGCGCGGACTGCCCGTCCGAGGGTGACGGCGTTCAGCACCACCACCAGGGCTGGTCCGAGCATGCCGAGCTGCAGCGTCCCGTCGAGATAGCCGCTGTGCGCCGTGGGCGCCTGCCAGCCGACGCGCTGCCAGAGGAGCTCCGCCGCATGGGTCCCCATCAGCCAGAACGCATTGTAGCCGTAGCCGAGATAGGGTCGCGCGCTGATGGCGTCGCGGACTTCTGCCCAGATGTAGACCCGACCGGTCAGGGTGTCGTCCTTGCCGACGGCCTCGAACAGGCCGGACGAGCCGAGCAGGGT
>NZ_JBFUIP010001432.1:0-513 GCF_056401815.1 Aminobacter sp. P4_D5
GCTCCGACGCCTTTCTGTCATTCCTCGGCCCGCAGCTGCAGGCAGCCTATGGCGGCGATCCTGCGGCCTATGCCGTGAAGAACCTGGCCGGCCTCTGGCGCCACGTATCGCGCGGCTTCATCCGCGTGGATGCCGACGAGCTGACCTACCCCGCCCATGTCATCCTCCGCTTCCGGCTGGAGCGCGCGATGATCGAGGGGAAGCTCGCCATCGCCGACCTCCCCGGCGCCTGGGCAGCGGGGCTTCGAACCCTGCTCGGCATCACCCCACCCGACGATGCACGCGGCTGCCTGCAGGACATCCACTGGCACGATGGCGGCTTCGGCTATTTCCCGAGCTACACGCTCGGAGCCATGGCCGCCGCGCAGCTGATGAAGGCCGCGCGCGCCGCGACGCCGGGCCTCGACGCCGCGCTCGCCGAGGGCGACATGGCGCCGCTGCTGACCTGGCTGCGCAAGAACGTGCATGGCCACGGTTCGAGGCTCGGTTTCCAGGACCTGCTGCGCGCCGCGA
>NZ_JBFUIP010001433.1:0-513 GCF_056401815.1 Aminobacter sp. P4_D5
AGGCCATGGCGGCCCCTGATGTCCATGGCGAGCAGCGTGCCCGTCATGGCGTCGAAGCCCGTGGCGAAGACGAGCGCGTCGAGTTCGTAGGCCGCTTCCGCCGTGCGCAGGCCTTCGGGCGTGATGGTCTCGATCGGCGCAGACCGCACGTCCACCAGCGTGACGTTCGGCCGGTTGAAGGTCTCGTAGTAGCCGGTGTCCACGCAGATGCGCTTGGTGCCGATCGGGTGGTTGTGCGGGCAGAGCAGCTCGGCGACGGCCGGGTCCTTCACGGTGGCGCGGATCTGGCCGCGCACGAAGTCGGCGGCGGTATCGTTGGCCTTCTCGTCGAGAATGAGGTCGCCGAAGGCAGCCATGAAGGCCGTGCCGCCGCGCTCCCAGCGCGCCTCGTATTCGCGCCGGCGCTCGGCCTCGCTGGCCTCCAGCGCGGGCGTCGGATTCACGGGGTAGTCGATGCCGGTACGCATCTGCCGCGCCTTCGCCCGGCGGGCGGGATAATCGCCCTTCCAGGAT
>NZ_JBFUIP010001434.1:0-512 GCF_056401815.1 Aminobacter sp. P4_D5
CGCCTGATCCGCGAACGCGGGATCCGGGGCGGTTAGGTAAGGCCGCCCAAGAAACGGAGTTTCTTGGTGGTGCAGCGAGGGGTGCGGCTAAAAGTAGCGGTTTGCCCGGGGTTTGAAGGCTCACCCAGGCTTGTAGCTGGTCGGGTAGGGCCTCCGAACAGGGCATGGTTCCTGCAGGGGTAACGGTTAGTGTTTCACCGGGAGCGAGCGCCAGCCAGGCAACGCGTCGGTCCTCTGACCCGCTTTCAGTAAGACAACAATCTCGGTGACAACGGCACCGCCCATCGAGTGCGTCAGCGGGGTGATATGGTAGCTCTCCTCCGCCGACAGCCAGACTGGTCCGAGCAGAAGAAAATGCGCCGGCTCATTCGGGATATCGGCAAAACCCACCAATCGCCGCCTATGGCCGGGCAGCCCGTCGTAGCGGAAGACCTTCATCGGGCTCTCGACTTTGCGAATGCTTCGCATTGAAACGCCGATCGCAGCATTTGGCTGCATGCGCGTCCGTCGAA
>NZ_JBFUIP010001435.1:0-512 GCF_056401815.1 Aminobacter sp. P4_D5
ACCTAGCCCTGACATTCTTTCGGTGAAATTGCCCTAAGTGTGGACACTCAACACCACCTGGCACAGGAGGTAGGCGGTATGGACCTCGTCACCGACGCAGCGCGCGCGCTGATCGGCGTGCGTTCGGACTGGGTGGAGGCCACCCACCCGGTCGAGGCCAGCGAATTGCGCCGCTTCGTCCACGCCACCATGGACGCGCACCCGCGTTCGCGGCCGGACGCCGAGGGAGGCGCCGTGGCGCCGCTCGCCTTCCCCGTGCACGCCTATCGCCGCCCGGCCTCCGATCCCGTCGATCCGCTGGAAGGCCGCGGCGATCCCGAATTCGACGGTGAGACCCGCGTGCTCCGCCCGCATCTGCCGCGCATGCCCATCCCGCTCTCGGGCGTGCTGAACGGCGGCTACGAGTACGAGTTCCTCAGCCATGCCCGCGTGGGCGAAAGCATCTGGTGCCGCAGCACCTACCGCGACGTGCGGCAGCGCCAAGGGCGCAGCGGCCCCATGGTCATCGTCAC
>NZ_JBFUIP010001436.1:0-512 GCF_056401815.1 Aminobacter sp. P4_D5
GACCTGGAGGATCGCCGGGCCCGAGAGGCCGCGATGGGTGAAGAGCATCGCCTCCGGGAATTTCGCCTTTCCCGCCTTGGCGATCACTGGCAGCGAGACTCCGGCCAGCGGCTGCATGAGCGCCAGCTGCTCGCCGCCGAAGGCCAGCGGCACGAGCGCCGGCCGGCGCTCGACCAGCTTCAGGCCGAAGCGCGTCGCGACGTCATAGGCGAAGCCGGTCGCGCCCATCTTCGGGATGGAGAGCCCGCCCGTCGCGAGGACCAGCGATTCCGCCGTGAAGGTCCCATGCCCGGTCGTGACGCGGAAATCCGTGTCGCGCGCGATGTCGGTCACCCGCTGGCTCAGCCGCAGTACCACGCCCGCCGCCTCGGCTTCCGCCAGCAGCAGGGCCACCACCTGCCGCGCCGAGCCATCGCAGAAAAGCTGGCCGAGCGTCTTCTCGTGCCAGGCGATGCGATGCTTCTCGATCAGCCCGAGGAAGTCGCGCGCGGTGTAGCGGGACAGGGCGGAGC
>NZ_JBFUIP010001437.1:0-512 GCF_056401815.1 Aminobacter sp. P4_D5
GGCTGACGGCGCGCCGCTGGTTCGCCTCGACTGGGGGCGCCGCATGCCACGCCACGAGAGCGCCGCCACCGATGGACAGCGACGCGGGCTTGCTTAAGCTGCGCCGCACAAGAACCCGATTGAGGAATGCCATGAGCGAACAGATCGACGTCCGCAAGGGCCTTGTCGGCGTCTATGCCGACGAGTCCAGCGTCTCAAAGGTCATGCCGGAGACCAACAGCCTCACCTATCGCGGCTATGCCGTCCAGGAGCTCTGCGAGGAGGCGAGCTTCGACGAGGTTGCCTATCTGCTCTGGAACGGCGAACTGCCGAATGCGGCGCAGCTCGCTGCCTTCCAGGCGGAGGAGAAGGCCAACCGCGCGCTCAGCCCGGCGCTGCTGAAGGTCATCCGCGAGTTCCCGAAGGACGCGCATCCGATGGATGCCATCCGCACCGCCGTCAGCTTCATGGGGATGGAGGATCCGGAGTGGGCCGACATCTCCGACGCTGCGCAGCGCCGCAAGGCCATGCGC
>NZ_JBFUIP010001438.1:0-512 GCF_056401815.1 Aminobacter sp. P4_D5
CTTCCAGTCGGTGGACGCCCGCGCCGCCTATTTCCAGGTGGCCTATTCCTCGGCGCCGGCCATGGTGGTCGACGCGATCGGGCTAGGCTCCAAGTATCCCTCCACCTACCGGGATGCGGACGGCACGCTGCTCGACGGTGGGAACAGCTATCGGCTGCGCCTGCCGCCGGGGATACCGGCGGCGCTCTACTGGGCCGTGACCGCCTACAATCCGGCCGACGGCACCATGCCCGAGACCGAGCAGCCCTTCCCGTCGCGCAACCAGTTCGACCGCGTCGCGACGGGGGCGGACGGCTCGGTGGAGCTGTTCTTCGGCCCGACGCGCCCTGACGCGGCCCCGGAGCGGAACTGGATCCAGACCCTGCGCGGCCGGGCCTTCATGGTGGCCGTGCGGCTCTATGGCACGACCGCCACCTTCTACGACCAGAGCTGGCGGCCGGACGACCTCGTCCGGCTGTGAGCCGAAGCCCCCTCCCGGTCTCGAGGACACGAACCATGCACGGCACTTCCTC
>NZ_JBFUIP010001439.1:0-512 GCF_056401815.1 Aminobacter sp. P4_D5
CAGCAGCTCCGCCTCGCCCTCCGCCTTGGTGCGGGCATAGGCGCTGGGGCTGGCGGGATCGGCGCCGAGCGCGGAGACGTGCACCACCCGCTCCACCCCGGCCGCCGCGGCCAGCCGGCCGATGCGCCCGGGCCCCTGCGCCTGAATCGCGGGAAAGTCGCCGTGGAGGATTCCGACCGCGTTCACCACCAGGGACGCGCCCTCGACGGCACGGGCCACGCCGGCCTCGTCCGTCACGTCGGCGGCCAGGCCGGCGATCTGGCCCACCCGGCCCATCGTGTGCATGCCCTGCGCGCCCATGGGGTCGTGCGTGGCGACGCGGACCACGTAGTCCTCGCGCGCCAGGCGCTGCACCACGTGCCGGCCGATGAAGCCCGAGCCGCCAAACACCGTCGCCACCTTGCGCATCACGAAAATCCCTCCGTCCGGGGATTCCAATACGAGCGCCGGCTTCCCGAGCCAAGCGTCACAATGATGTGGTACCCCCGGTTGACGACCCAGGCCGCCGCGTC
>NZ_JBFUIP010001440.1:0-512 GCF_056401815.1 Aminobacter sp. P4_D5
GTGGAGTGCTTCCGCATCACCGCCTCGGGCGTGGCGGATGCGACGCAGATCCACACCCACATGTGCTACTCGGAGTTCAACGACATCATCGCCTCGATCGGCGCGATGGATGCCGACGTGATCTCCATCGAGACCGCGCGGTCGAAGATGGAGCTGCTGGGCGCCTTCGCGGGCTACCGCTACCCCGCGGAGATCGGGCCGGGCGTCTACGACATCCATTCGCCGCGCGTGCCGGCGGTGGGCGAGATGACGGAGTTGCTGACGGCGGCGGCCAGCCGCCTGCCGGCGGACCAGCTCTGGGTCAACCCGGATTGCGGCCTGAAGACCCGCAAGTGGCCGGAGGTGCGGCTGGCGATCGAGAATATGGTCGCCGCCGCGCAGGCTGCGCGCGCCTAGCCATTCCAACCCTCCGGGGGCATGTTCGCTGCCCCCGGACCCCGCGCCTTGTCTCGGCCCGGAAGGACGGATATCGCCGTCCGGACAATATAGGGATCGCGCCCATGGCTCACACC
>NZ_JBFUIP010001441.1:0-512 GCF_056401815.1 Aminobacter sp. P4_D5
GGCGAGCTGGGCGCCGAGATCCGCGCCATCGGCCCCGCGCCCTTCMGGACCTGGCTCGCCACCGAGACCGAGACCTGGGGCCGGGTGGTCCGCGCCAACGGCATCAAGCTGGATTGATGGAAACCCCGGATGGGCTGCTGGCCCGCCTCGCGGCGGCCGGCATCGAGTTCCGCAACGTCGAGCACAAGGCGGTCTTCACCGTCGCGGAATCGGAATCCGTGCGCCACGAGCTGCCCGGCGCGCATTCCAAGAACCTGTTTCTTGCCCCCGCGAAGGGCGAGGGCCCCTATGCCCTGGCCGTGCTGGAAGCGGAGCGGAAGGTGTCCGTCAACGCGCTCGCCCGCGCGGCCGGCTGGGGCAAGGTGAGCATGGCCTCGGCCGAGGCACTGGTCGCGACCCTCGGCGTCACGCCAGGCAGCGTCACGCCCTTCGGGCTGGTGAACGCCCCGCCCGGCTCGGTGCGGGTGGTGCTGGACGCGGAGCTGGCGGAGGCGCCGGACCTCGCTTGGTTC
>NZ_JBFUIP010001442.1:0-512 GCF_056401815.1 Aminobacter sp. P4_D5
GGTGTATCGGCGAGCTGGACCATCGGGACCAACGTCCTGAACGGCTTCGCCGGCAATCTCGTGCTCCAGGCCACGAACAACCTCACCGTGTCCGGCAACCTGGTGCCGCAGCTGAACCTGTCGCTGCAGGCCGGCAGTACCCTGACCGTGGCCACCGGCGGGTCGATCGTGGCGAATGGCGGTTCCKTCAACCTGACCGCGACGGATTTCATCTTCAACGGGCCCATCACCTCGTCGGGCGGGATCTTCCTGACCGCCAACGGCTTCGGCGCGACCGTCACACAGGACGCGGCCGGCATCCTCAGCGCCAGTTCCCTCAACATCAACGCTGGCGGCAGCTTCAACACCGTGAGCCTCGGCGCCGACAATGTGCTGAACACCTTCAACTCGCAGAACACCGACCTCGGCTCGGTATTCCTTCGCAACACCAGCGCGCTGCGCGTAACGGGAACGGTCGGCAACACCTCCAACTCCGCAGTCCGCTTCGACGTGGCGGGCGGCGACCTCACCAT
>NZ_JBFUIP010001443.1:0-511 GCF_056401815.1 Aminobacter sp. P4_D5
GTCGCGTCCATGCTGGCCCGTCCGCTGACGGCGCTGGCGCGATTCACCTCGCCCTTCATCTGGTTCATGTCGAAATCCTCCTCGCTGATCCTGGGTCTCTTCGGCGCCCATGTGCCGACCGACCAGAGCGTGACGGAGGAGGAGGTGAAGGCCGTCGTCGCCGAGGGCGTGCATGCCGGCGCGCTGGACCACAGCGAGCGGCAGATGATCGAGCGCGTGCTGCGCCTGGCCGACCGCCCTGTCCGCGCGCTGATGACGCCGCGGCCCGAGGTCGCCTGGCTCGACCGCAACGCCGAGCCGCAGGACATCGCCGCCGCGCTGCGCGCCGAGTCGGTCACGCGCTTCATCGTCTCGGACGGGCGGGTGGACAATGTGCTGGGCGTGGTCGCCGCCAAGGACCTGCTGGACCAGATGCTGGAGGGCGCGCCGCTCGACCTTTCGAAGGTGCTGCGCCAGCCCATCGCCATGCCGGACGGGCTTTCGGCGCTGGCCGCGCTGGAGAGGCTGCGGG
>NZ_JBFUIP010001444.1:0-511 GCF_056401815.1 Aminobacter sp. P4_D5
CAGGGCGAGCGCGTCCGGCGCATCGCGAAGCTGGCGGCCTTCCTCGCGCCGATGGTCGGCGCCGATGCCGCCCTGGCCGAGCGCGCAGCGCTGCTGGCCAAGGCGGACCTCGCCTCCGGCATGGTGGGCGAGTTCCCGGAGCTCCAGGGCATCATGGGCGGCTACTACGCGCGACAGCAGGGCGAGGATTCCCGCGTGGCCGACGCCATCGCGCAGCACTACCGCCCCCTCGGCCCGACCGACGCGGTGCCGACCGAGCCCGTCGCGATCGCCGTAGCCCTGGCCGACAAGCTGGACCAGCTCGCCGGCTTCTTCGCCGCCGACGAACGCCCGACCGGCAGCGGCGACCCCTACGCGCTGCGCCGCGCCGCCCTCGGCGTGATCCGCATCGTCAGGGAGAACGGGCTGCGCCTGCCCCTCGTCGACGTGATCGGCGAGGCCTTCTTCGGCTTCCCGCAGGCCGTCGGCGCGACAGCGACACCGGAATTCGGCATGGCCGTCGCCTCGGAGC
>NZ_JBFUIP010001445.1:0-511 GCF_056401815.1 Aminobacter sp. P4_D5
GATCCCGGACTCGCCGGGCAGCGTGGCCTGGGCGACGATCGCGACGGGGGTGCAAGGCGGCAGGCCCCCGGCAATCAGGCGCAAGGCCAACTCGTCCAGGCGCGAGATGGCCATGAAGGCGGCGATCGTGCCGCCCGTCCGGGCCAGCGCATCCCAGTCCAGCGAAGGCAGGGCACCCGTCTCGTCATGCGCGGTGACAAAGGTCACGGCCGAGGCGGTGCCGCGATGGGTCAACGGGATGGCGGCCGCAGCGGGCGCTGCGAGCCCTGCGGAAATGCCGGGAATCACGCGCCAGGGAATGCCGGCGGCCTCGCAGGCCAGGGCCTCCTCGCCGCCGCGGCCGAAGACGAAGGGGTCGCCACCCTACAGCCGGACGACTCGCAGCCCGGCACGCGCGGCGGCGACCAGCCGCGCATTGATCTTCGCCTGAGGGACGGGCGCCGCGCCCTTCCGCTTGCCGACTGCGACGATCTCGGCGCCGGACCGGACGTGGCGCAGGACGGCCCGGCCG
>NZ_JBFUIP010001446.1:0-511 GCF_056401815.1 Aminobacter sp. P4_D5
CGGCGGCGGCGCGGGCGGAGAGGTCGCCCAGATTGCCGATCGGGGTGGCGACGAGGGTCAGTCCCGGTGTTGGTTGACCCGGTATAGTCTGGCCCGGTGTCGAAGGGGGTGAGGATGCGTCGTCTGGTTCCATCGGGGGTCGCCTTAGCGTCCCTCCTCCTTCTGCTGATCGGCTGCGCCCCGCAACCCCCGGGCATTGCGAACCGGCGGCCCGGCACCGGCATCGTCCCGTGGAATGCCGGGCCCACAGCGGTGGAAGGCCCCCGAATCCGCGTCGGCCTACTGCTGCCGCTGACCGGCGGCAACGCGCCGCTTGGCCAGGCCATGCTGAATGCCGCGCAGCTGGCGCTCTTCGCCCAGGGCGACCGGCGCATCGAGATGCTGCCGCGCGACACCAGGGGCACGCCCTCCGGCGCCGCCGAGGCCGCCCGTGGCGCGCTGGGCGACGGCGCCGTGTCGCTGGCCGGCCCGCTGACCCTCGGCGAGACCGCCGCCGTGGTGAACGTGGCCC
>NZ_JBFUIP010001447.1:0-510 GCF_056401815.1 Aminobacter sp. P4_D5
GATTTCGACGATATCGAAGTGGGTCAGGCGATCCCGAACGTGGTGAAGGGGCCGATGACGACGGCGCATATCGTGCGCTGGTCGGCCGCCATGGAGAACTGGCACCGCATCCACTACGACTGGAAATACGCCACCGAGCATGACGGCCTGCCGGACGTCATGGTGAATGGCAGCTGGAAGCAGCACGTCATGATCCAGCTGCTCGCGGACTGGGCGGGCGACACGGGCTGGGCCTGGAAGGTCGCCTTCCAGTTCCGCGGGATGAACCTCCCCGGCGATACGCTGACCGCCTGGGGCAAGGTCACGGGCAAGGAGCGGCGCGGCCGCTTCGGCGTCGTGGACCTCGAGATCGGCATGCTCGACCAGAAGGGCCAGGAGGGCACGCCCGGCACGGCGCGCGTGGTGCTGCCGCTGCGCGGCGGGCCGCCGGTGCCCTACCCTTTCGATCCCGCGGTGCTCGACGCGGCATGAGCGGGCATTCGCCGCTCGCACGCTATCGCGTGCTGGACC
>NZ_JBFUIP010001448.1:0-510 GCF_056401815.1 Aminobacter sp. P4_D5
GGCCATTACCGTGCCGCTGCGCAACGGAGCGGAACTTGTCATGGACATGGCGACGAGCCCGGCCGCCGCGCTCATGGCGCAAGGTGGCGCGCGGATCAGCGGCGAGGGTCGGTTCCGTCTGGTCCTCGATTGCCCCGCACGCTGAAAAGATGGTCCGACGAGGGACAGGTCACGGCGCATGCGCCGGCCGGTTACATGTCACCACCGATCAACGGTCGTTGGTCGGTGTTGAACATGCTGTGATGTGCGGAGAACGATGGCGTCAGTCGAGCTCGTCATTGACGATGCGCCGCGGTGGATCGAGTGCGTTGGACATGAGGYCGAGCCGCTCGAGTTTCTCGCGGATGATGGCCTCTAGCTCCGCAGCGTTCATGTCCCCGGGCAGCTGCTGACCAACGTGGAACTCATGCTTCTCGCGCCAWCCCGCRCGCGCCTTCATCCAGAAGATCGCCGCCGCGACATTCTTTCCGGCGGTGGCCATCTGAAACARCGACTGCGCCACCTTGGTCG
>NZ_JBFUIP010001449.1:0-510 GCF_056401815.1 Aminobacter sp. P4_D5
CAGCCCGGTCCACCTCGGCGGCGAAGCGCTCCAGGATGGGCGCGGGCGTGGTCGGCGCCGCCGCCGGTGCCGCCATCGTCGGGGCCAGCACGCCCTACTATGGCCGGGGCTACTACGGCGGCCGCGGCTACTATCGCGGCTGGTGAGGGTTGAGCGGGGCCAGCCCCGCTACTCCACCTTCGCGCCCGCGGGCGTGGTCGGCGCCGCCGCCGGTGCCGCCATCGTCGGGGCCAGCACGCCCTACTAGGGCCGGGGCTACTACGGCGGCCGCGGCTACTATCGCGGCTGGTGAGGGTTGAGCGGGGCCAGCCCCGCTACTCCACCTTCGCGCCGGACACCTGTACGACCCGGCGCCACTTCTCCAGCTCCACCCGCTGGAACCTCTCCGCCTCGGCGGCCGTGCCGCCCGCGGGCAGCGCGCCGACCGTGGCGAGGCGCTGGCGCACGTCGTCGCGGCTGACAGCCCGGTCCACCTCGGCGGCGAAGCGCTCCAGGATGGGCGCGGGCGTG
>NZ_JBFUIP010001450.1:0-510 GCF_056401815.1 Aminobacter sp. P4_D5
ACATGAAGTAGACAAGCTTGCCCTGCGCATGCTCACCGAGGGTCGCAACCACCAGCACCGCCGCTGTCTGCGCCATGCTCTCGACGATCAAAACGCCGGGCATCACCGGCTCGGTCGGGAMATGGCCCTGGAMGAAGAACTCGTTGATCGTGACGTTCTTCACGCCGACCGCCGACTGGTCGAGCACGAGGTCCACGACCCGGTCGATCAGGAGGAACGGGTAGCGATGCGGGATCGCCGCCATGATCTGGGCGATGCCGTAGGTCTCGATCGTCGTATTCGGGGGTGCCGCCTGATCCATGGCTTTCACTCCGCTTCCCGTCTCTTGATGTGCCGCGATTGGGCGGTCAGGCGTCTCAAAACCTGCAAGGCCCGGAAGGCCTCGCGAATAGGTGCGGCCGGCGTGCCGAAGACCTCCGCCTTGGCTGGGAGGTCCGCGATGACACCAGCCTGGGCGGCGATCCGGGCCTGGCTGCCGATCGAGAGGTGCCCCGCAAATCCCGCCTGGCC
>NZ_JBFUIP010001451.1:0-509 GCF_056401815.1 Aminobacter sp. P4_D5
AGGTGAAGCTGATCCCGCTGCTCGGCCTGCGCGTGGTGCACGGCTTCCGCGGGCTGGTCGAGGGCGAGGTCTGATGGCGCGCCTTTCCCGCTCCGCCTATGCGGGCATGTACGGCCCTACCGTGGGCGATAAGGTGCGGTTGGCTGACACCGAGCTGTTCATCGAGGTCGAGAAGGACCTCACCATCTACGGCGAGGAGGTGAAGTTCGGCGGCGGCAAGGTGATCCGCGACGGCATGGGCCAGTCGCAGCTCACGCGCGCGCAGGGTTCGGCCGATACCGTCATCACCAATGCGTTGATCCTCGACCACTGGGGCGTGGTGAAGGCCGACGTCGCGCTGCGCGACGGGCTGATCCACGCCATCGGGAAGGCCGGCAATCCCGACACGCAGCCGGGCGTGGACATCATCATCGGCCCGGGGACGGAGATCATCGCGGGCGAGGGAAAAATCCTCACGGCTGGTGGTATCGATCCGCACATCCACTTCATCTGCCCGCAGCAGATCGAGG
>NZ_JBFUIP010001452.1:0-509 GCF_056401815.1 Aminobacter sp. P4_D5
GCCGGGGACCATCGGGTAGTCGCTGTTGGCGCCGCAGACCACCAGCGTGTGCTGGCCGTCCTTGTGCTCGAAGAAGTAGCCGCAGCCGGCCTCGTCCAGCATGCGCTGGGCGAAGTCGAGGTCGGTCTCGTTGAACTGCACGCAGTAGGTGCGCGGGCTGGACGGCACCGAGCCGCCCCAGCGCACCGGCGCGACGCCGCTGTCGCCCAGGACGGCCGTGACGATGTCCTTGACCGACTTGTCCTGGAAAATCCGGCAGTCGGCCGTGCGCGAGAGGTGCCAGAAGTTCGGCACGACATCGAGCCGGTAGGAGGCGAGCCCGCGGCCGAAGGCGCCGATGCGCGAGAAGGCGCGGACGATGCCGTGGAAATAACGCGCGTCCACATGCCCGACATTCACCTTGCAGGTGACCGGCTGGCCGATCAGCGAGGACGGCTTGATGTCCATGTCATCGCTGATGACCTCGGCGGTGAGCGTGAAGGGCCGGCCGATCGTCTCCTGCACCGAGA
>NZ_JBFUIP010001453.1:0-509 GCF_056401815.1 Aminobacter sp. P4_D5
CGGGCGCGATGACGATATCGGGCACGAGTTCCGCGCCCTCGGCCGGAATGGGGATGTTCCAGACGCCGCGCGCCAGGGGAGCGCCGGGCCGCCATTCCCGGAAGACCAGGGGCCGGGCCTTCTCCACCACCACGGGCAGGGCGCAGCGGGCGCCTCGGGCGTGGACGCGCTCCAGCCAGCCGCGCAGGTCGGGCTCTCCGCGAAACGGCCAATAGGCGCTGACGATGCGGCCGGCGACCTCGCCGATGGTTTCGTCGAGCCCGGCGGCGATGCGCCCGGTCTCCTGCCCGCGGGTCTCGGGATCCACGGCGAGGCGGAGCGCGATCAGCCGCTCGCGCTCGGCCTTGCGCCAGCGGGCGACGTCGCGGCGCTGCTCCGCATCGGGCTCGGGCGCATGGCCGAGATAGTCGGGATCGACCTCGTGGAGGAAGCAGGCCGGCGAGGCGTAGTCGCGGAACTCCGGCGGCTTGCTCACGGCGGCGCGTCGCGGCGGAACCGCTCATCCTTGC
>NZ_JBFUIP010001454.1:0-509 GCF_056401815.1 Aminobacter sp. P4_D5
CGCTCGGCCTGACCGTTGCCCTGGCGCCAGCCCTGCGCTGGGTGCTGCAGGGATGCGCCGGGCCGGCCTTGCTCTGGCTGGCGGCGGCGCCGCTTTGCGCGATGGCAGGGCTGGGYGTGCTGCTGCTGGACCCCGAGCGCGCCGACGAGCTCGCGACGCTGGAGCGGCTGTTCCGCGACACCGGCGATATCGATTCCGCGCGCGAGATCCTCTGGGCCGAGGCCTGGCGCTGGGGCGGTTTTTCCGGCCTCGGGCCGGGTGGCTTTCCGGTGGCGGCGGGCGTCGGGCAGGATCGCGGCCTGCACCCGCACAACCACGCGATCGAGGCGCTGGTCGAGGGCGGGGCGGTGGGGCTGCTGCTGTGGCTGGCGGCCTTCGGCGGCGCGGCGCTCTTTGCCCTTTCGCGGCTCCCGCGTGTGGAGCCGGACCGCGCAGCGGCGATCCTGGCGCTGACCCTGCCGCTGATGCTGACGGCGATGGTCTCGACGGATCTCGGCAACCGGATGGTG
>NZ_JBFUIP010001455.1:0-509 GCF_056401815.1 Aminobacter sp. P4_D5
CGCGCAGATAGGCCGGCCCCACGCCCACGAAGGCCGCGCGCGCACCGTTGCGCTCGCAAAGGTCGCGGAAGCGCCAGATGGCCGAGACGGCGTCGCGCACGTCGCCGGCGGGGTCGCCATGGCCGATCCAGATCGGGCCCGCCTTGGAGAAGGCGAAGCCCGCACGCCCCGCCTCGCCCCAGAGCACGCCCTCGGCCTGGGCGGGCAGGGCGGCACCGAGCGCCGCCAGCACCGCGCGCTGTGCCTGGTCATAGGCTGCCGGCAGGATGCGCACCGGCCGCAGCAGCCGCACAAGCCCGATCAGTAGAAGCAGCACCGTGATCCCGACGGCGAAGCGGAGCTGGATCGGCGGGCCCTGGGTCAGCACCACCTCCCACCAGTAGTCGTCCTGCAGGCGGCTCGCATTGGCGAAGAGCGCCAGCGCCATGCCGCTGATCGCGACGGCGGCGAGCGGCAGCAGCATCTCCTGCGAGAGCGGTTCCGCGCGCAGGCGGCTGTCGCGGTAGAAG
>NZ_JBFUIP010001456.1:0-508 GCF_056401815.1 Aminobacter sp. P4_D5
GCGCAGCTCAATGGCCGCATGCACATCTTCGAGACCATCAGCCAGGCGATGATATCAGGCGCGGAACTCGGCTCCTTCGTCTTCTATCTCGCGCATCTCGGCCGCAACGTGGAACGCTTCCCGCCGCTGGAGAAGGCGCTGCTCGCACTGCGGAAGGCGGCGCCGGACCGGCTCGTCGTGGCCGTCATGACGCATATCGACGAGATCCGGCTGAAGCTGGAGGCGGCGGGCATCCCCGTCTTCGAGGATCCCTCGCGCGCCATCCGCGCCATCGCCGGCGCGACCTTCGTGCGTGAGCTGCAGGCGGCGGCCGTCGCGGCGCCGGATCTGGCGAAGGGCGCGCCGATCGCACTGGCCTCGAGGAACGAGGCAGCGGCGAAGGAGCTGCTGGCGAAGTCGGGCGTGCCGGTTCTGCCGGAGAGGGCCTGCGCCACTTCCGCCGAGGCGATTGCCGCGGCGACCGCGATGGACTTTCCGGTCGTGATGAAGATCCTGTCCGACGACATCC
>NZ_JBFUIP010001457.1:0-508 GCF_056401815.1 Aminobacter sp. P4_D5
GCCAGGGCGCCGCCTGCCAGCAGGAGGGAGCGGCGCCGCATCAAATCATCCATGGGTCTGACCCTTTCAGCCGAAGGTGAATGCATAGGCCTGCAAGCCGGGATCGAGGAGGCGAAATGGTCATCAGGCGTCGGCCGCCCGAAAACCCATGGCGACGCCGTTCATGCAGTAGCGCTGGCCCGTCGGCCGTGGCCCGTCGTTGAAGAGATGGCCGAGATGGCCGCCGCAGCGCGCACAATGCACCGCGGTCCGGACCATGCCGAAGGAGGTGTCGCGCTCCGTGCCGACGGCGTTTGCCAGCGGCGCCCAGAAGCTCGGCCAGCCCGTTCGGCTGTCGAACTTGGTGGTGGAGGAAAAGAGGTCGCGGTCGCAGCCGGCGCAGGCGAAGGTGCCGCGGCGGTGCTCGTCGTTGAGTGGACTGGCGTAGGGGCGTTCGGTACCGGCTTGGCGCAGCCCGGCGAATTGCGCGGCGGACAGCCGGCGGCGCCATTCCGCCTCGGTGTAGGTC
>NZ_JBFUIP010001458.1:0-508 GCF_056401815.1 Aminobacter sp. P4_D5
GTGCTGGAGATGGGCGAACCGATGCGCGTCCTTTCCCTCGACGGCGCGCTCGGTGGCGAGGCCGCGCCCGCCGGTCCCGGCGTCGTCGCCGATCGGATCCTGATGCTGCCCGGCGCGCGCGCCGAGATCCTGATGGGAGCCGGTGGCGCCCGCATGCTGACCCTGCGCACCGCCGGACTGGCCACCGCCCGGGAGCGCGACGCGGATGGCGAACTCCAAGGCGATGTCTGGCCCGCCCTGGCCCTGGCCCGCATCGCCGTCCCGGCCCAGCCCGCTCCGCTGCCGCCCTGGCCGGCCGCCTCCCGCGCGCCTGAGCCTGCGCCTATCGCCGTGCCGGCGCCGCGGCCGGCCGCGATCGCCGAGGGCTGTTCGGTCCTCCCGCCGGACACCACGGCCCATCAATGGCGACGACGCATCACCTTGGATCGCACACGCGGCGAAGAGGGCGAGCGCTTCCTGATCGGCCAGGAGATCGTGGATCAGCAGGGCAGGCCCTACGTGCCTGCCA
>NZ_JBFUIP010001459.1:0-508 GCF_056401815.1 Aminobacter sp. P4_D5
GCGCTGCGCCAGCCCCATGCCCAGCGGCGCTCGCGGATTGGCCGCCAGCTCCAGCACCGTCGCGTCGCCGCGCAGGAAGCGCTGCACCGCGTCGCGCGCCGGCGCGAGGCTCGGCCCCGTCAACGCCGCTGTCGCTTGCTGGGCAAGGCGCTGCCGGAAGGTGTTTTCCGGCGTGCCCTCACGCTGCGCCGCCGTGCGCACCCAGCGGCGGAACAGCGAGAGGTCGGCATAGCGCAGCCGCGCGGAGATCAGCCGCATGTTCTCGGCGCTCTGCGCATTCATGTTCTCGCGCACATTGTCCACTCGGAAGGCCAGGCTCAGCTCGCCCGCATCCCGCAGCTCGATGCTGAGAACGGGCATGTCGAGCACGCCTGTCGTCGTGTCGTGCGTGGCCTCCATCCGGGCCTCGGCGCGCAGGCTGGAGTAGTCGAGGCGCTGCATCCACTCGGCATGCGGCGGCGCCGGATTCACCTCCAACCCCCGAATGGCCAGGGAGCCGGTACTGGGC
>NZ_JBFUIP010001460.1:0-507 GCF_056401815.1 Aminobacter sp. P4_D5
GGTGAACAGGCTGCGCGCGCTCACCGGCTTCAACCAGGTGATCGCGCCCTTCGAAGGCCGGGTGACCACCCGCAGCACCGATGTCGGCGCGCTGATCGTGGCCGCCGCCACCAACGCGCAGCCGCTCTTCACCATCACCGACAGCGCCAAGCTGCGCCTCTACGTCCGCGTGCCGCAGGCCTATGCCGCCGGCATCGCCCCGGGCATCACGGCCCAATTCACCGTGCCGGAACATGGCGACCAGGCCTTCACCGCGGAGTTGACGCGGACCTCGGATTCGCTGGACGTGCAGTCCGGCTCGATGCTGGTGCAGTTCACCGTCGACAACCAGGACGACCAGCTCAAGCCCGGCGGCTACGCCCAGGTGCGTATCGAGCTGCCGCCGCGGGCCGGCGCCACCCAGGTGCGCATCCCCGCCAGCGCGCTGATCTTCCGTGCCGACGGCACCTCCGTGGCCGTGGTGGACGATGACGGCAAGGTCTCGGTGAAGCCGGTGCAGATCGCGCG
>NZ_JBFUIP010001461.1:0-507 GCF_056401815.1 Aminobacter sp. P4_D5
ATGGCGGACTACATGGGCGTGCCGGTCGATGCCCTCCCGGAGGGCGAGTATGCCGCGGTCGAGCAGGTGAACATCAGCACGCATAACGGCACGCATCTCGACGCGCCCTACCACTTCTTCTCGCGCATGAACGAAAGCACGGTGCCGGGCGGCGAGCCCTCCTGGCGGATCGACGAGGTGCCGCTCGACTGGTGCTTCCAGCCCGGCGTGAAGCTGGACTTTCGCGCCAAACCGGACGGCTACGTATGCCAGCCCGACGACGTCAAGCGTGAGCTCGCCCGGATCGGCCACACGCTGAAGCCACTGGAGATCGTGGTGGTGAACACCGCCGCCGGCGCGCGCTACGGCCAGGACGACTATGTCGACACCGGCTGCGGCATGGGCAAGGCGGCGACGCTCTGGATGCTGGAGCAGGGCGTGCGCCTCGTCGGCACGGATGCCTGGTCCTGGGACGCGCCCTTCTCCCACACGAAGCGACGCGTAGCCGAGACGGGGGATGCGTCCCTC
>NZ_JBFUIP010001462.1:0-507 GCF_056401815.1 Aminobacter sp. P4_D5
CCTCGCCAAGCGCTTCCCCGAAGGCGTGCCGCCCATCCATGCCGAGCGCCTGGAATACGAGCTCGGCGTCATCGATAAGATGGGCTTCTCCGGCTACTTCCTCATCGTCGCCGAGGCCGATCGCCGCCGCGTCACCGCGCATCACTGGTTCAAGCCGGCGGCGGTCGTCGCCGAGGCCGATCGCCGCCGCGTCACCGCGCATCACTGGTTCAAGCCGGCGGCGGAGATGCGCGCCCTCTTCGCCGACCTGCCCGAGGCCTGCGACAACACGCTCGCCATCGCGCGCATGTGCACGGTGATGGCGGAGTCGAAAAAACCCGAACTGCCCATCTGCCCCAAGGTCCATCCGGGCAGCACGGAAACGGAAACCGTCGCCGCCATGGCCCGCGAGGGCCTCGCCAAGCGCTTCCCCGAAGGCGTGCCGCCCATCCATGCCGAGCGCCTGGAATACGAGCTCGGCGTCATCGATAAGATGGGCTTCTCCGGCTACTTCCTCATCGTCGCCGA
>NZ_JBFUIP010001463.1:0-507 GCF_056401815.1 Aminobacter sp. P4_D5
TGGAACCAGACGGCGGTCACCATGACGAGGCCGAAGCGCTCGCCCCGCGCGGTGACCTCGGGCAACAGCGGCAGCGTGTCGTCGAGCCATTCGATGGCGGGCAAGGGATGCAGCGCCATGCCATGCGTGCGCAGTTCTGCCGTCGGCTCCACGGCGAGGACGCGATGGCCCATCTCCGCGAACCCCGCGGCGTCGCGGCCGGTGCCGGCGCCGATGTCCAGGACATGGATCGGCACCGTGGGGACGAGGTGCATGATCGCCGCGTGGAATGTCGCGAAGGCGATGCCCTCGTAGAGCGGGACGAGCGTGTCCGCCTCGGCCGCGTAGCCCTCGGTGCCGCTCATGTCGTCCCCTTGGCCGCCCCCTGGGCCGTAACCCGCGCGATGGCGGCGCCGAGCAGCTCCACGCCGAGGCCGATCTCCGCCTCGCCGACGGTGAGCGGCGGCGCGAGGCGCATCACGCCGCCGGATACGCCGGCCCGCGTGATGTTGGCGGAGAGGCCGAGTC
>NZ_JBFUIP010001464.1:0-507 GCF_056401815.1 Aminobacter sp. P4_D5
GAGGATGAGGGCTCGCTGACCAATTCGGGCCGGTGGCTGCAATGGTTCTGGCCGGCCGCGACCCCGCCCGGCGAGGCCAGGAAAGACACCTGGATCATGGCGCAGATCTTCCTGCGCATGCGGGAGCTTTACCGCAAGGAGGGGGGCGCTTTCCCGGACGCGATCCTCAACCTGTCCTGGAACTACCACGACCCGAACGAGCCCGAGGCCGAGGAGCTGGCGAAGGAGATCAATGGGCGCGCGCTCGTCGACCTCACCGACCCCGCCGATCCGTCCAAGGTGCTGCTCCAGGCCGGCAAGCAGGTGGTGAACTTCTCCCAGCTCCGCGACGACGGCTCCACCATGTGCGGCTGCTGGATCTATTCCGGCTGCTTCAACGAGGCGGGAAACAACATGGCCCGGCGCTCCACCGCCGATCCCGACGGGACGGGCGCCTATTCCAACTGGACCTTTGCCTGGCCGCTCAACCGGCGCACGCTCTATAACCGTGCCTCGGCCGACCTGCAG
>NZ_JBFUIP010001465.1:0-507 GCF_056401815.1 Aminobacter sp. P4_D5
CCGTTGAAGTAGGGCAGCATGCCCACGCCCCACTGGAACCGCGCCTCGTTGGTGATGCGCGCGCGCAGGCCGGAGGAGGCCATGGTGATCGCCACCTGGCCCGAGGGGAAGAGCGCGTCCGCCGCATTGTCCCGGCCGCCGTAGCGATAGAGACCCTCGCGCGCCCAGGCCTGCAGGTTGGTCATGTGCTTCAGGACCAGCGGGTTGTTGATCCGCAGTTCCGTGCCCAGGCCGCCGAAGCCGTTGGCCAGCGTCGAGAAGGGGATGTCATGGATGGCGCTGAACTGCTCGAGATTCAGCCAGGTCGGCCAGGAGGTGGTGAGCGGCGTCTCGATGCCCGCGGCCTTCAGCGCGCGCATCGCCTGCTCCACGCCCTCCCAGGTGGTCGGGAACTGGTCGGGGTTCAGGCTCGCCCGACGGAACATGTCCTTGTTGTAGAAGACGACCGAAGTGCTGCTGTTGAACGGCATCGACATCTGCTTGCCGTCCGCCGCCGCGTAGTAGCCG
>NZ_JBFUIP010001466.1:0-506 GCF_056401815.1 Aminobacter sp. P4_D5
GGGTGGTGGTGCGCGAACGATACTGGGGCATGAGGGCAAAGTCCTGTGGTGCGGCGTTCTTGGATTAGCTGGGTATTATAGGGGTTTGGGACCGTCAGGGCTATCCGGCGGCCTCCCTGGCACAGGGACGGGTGACATCCGCGACATGCACCGCCGCCCGTGCCGTGGCAAAATGCGCCCGCCAGACAGAGGAGCCGCCCATGCGCGACCTGAACGAGGACAGCATCACTGCCGCCGTGCTCGAGCGCTTCGACGAGACGCCCGACCCTCGCCTGCACCAGATCCTGCAAAGCCTGGTCCGCCACCTGCATGGCTTCGTGCGCGACGTGGAGCCCAGCTTCGCCGAATGGGAGCAGGCCATCGGCTTCCTGACCGCCGTCGGCCATATGTGCGACGACAAGCGGCAGGAGTTCATCCTGAACTCGAATGTGGTTCACGCAACCTATTGATTCAACAAAAATGAGCCATTTAGAGCTACTTATGAATCCCTTATGTCACACAGAGTG
>NZ_JBFUIP010001467.1:0-506 GCF_056401815.1 Aminobacter sp. P4_D5
TGATTGTCGCCGCGTCGTTGGTGCCGGCGATGCTCACCGTGATCGTCTGGCTCGCGGTGCCGTCCAGCGAGGCAATGGTCAGCGTGTCGGTGACGCTCTGCCCGGCCCCGAGCGCCTGCACATTCCCCGCCGCGTTGGCGAGCGAGTAGCCCGCACATTCCCCGCCGCGTTGGCGAGCGAGTAGCCCCATTGGCCGGTSSCSGCGTTGAAGGCGAARCTGCCATAGGTGCCAGCCAGCGAGGCCGGCATGGCAAARRCMGCCTGGCCCGCATCGGCGTCGGCCACGCTCAAAGTGCCGCCCGCGGTCAGCGTGCCATCCTCGGCCACCACGCCGGCCACCGTGCCGGTGATTGTCGCCGCGTCGTTGGTGCCGGCGATGCTCACCGTGATCGCCTGGCTCGCGGTGCCGTCCAGCGAGGCAATGGTCAGCGTGTCGGTGACGCTCTGCCCGGCCCCGAGCGCCTGCACATTCCCCGCCGCGTTGGCGAGCGAGTAGCCCCATTGGC
>NZ_JBFUIP010001468.1:0-506 GCF_056401815.1 Aminobacter sp. P4_D5
ATTCGGAGCTTTCGCCGCGCGACCGGCTCCGGGCGTCGAAGACGGGAATCTCGGTCCCGTCGGCCAGGGACAGGGAAACCTTGGCGGCCATCAGGCGATGCATCTGCTCGATCAGGTCGAGCGCCTTGCTGGTGGCGCCCAGCCGTTCCGCTGCCGGCGCCGCGCTCTCCCCGAGGTCGAGCGTCACGGTATTGGTGCGGACGGCCGTGTCGCAGATGTGCATGAGGCACAGCCGGGCCATGCGTCCGCTCGGCACGGCCTGCTCGGCGGAAGGCGGCTCGATCCGGACCGAGGCGGTCCCGATGTCGCGATTCCAGTTGCCGCGGGCGACGCGCAGCGGGAGCCCCAACCCGCAGAAGGCGGAATGCAGCCAGAGGACGGCATCATCCGGCAGATGGTGATGGGCGTATGTCGGAGCGCCGGCGACAGCGCGTTTCAAGCTCATGAGGACCGAAATTCAAGTTGTGGCGATATTTGCGCGCATAGCCGATCGCGCGGGTGCCCGG
>NZ_JBFUIP010001469.1:0-506 GCF_056401815.1 Aminobacter sp. P4_D5
GGGCGTCGGCTATCGCGACCAGGCATCGCGCGACCGCTTCCAGGGCAATCGCGGCCGGGATGCGGGGGCGCGGGAGCAGTTCCGCGGTCGCGCCCAGCAATTGCCAGCCGGCGGCTATCAGGGCGGCAGGCAGGGCGGCCTGGATGGCATCGGACGGGGCGGCGACGTCAGGGCCGCTTCCGATCGCGGCGCGGCAAGCCGCGGCGGGTCCTTCGGCGGCGGCCGAGGATCGGGCGGCTATGGCGGCGCGGGCGGCTTCGGCGGTGGTGGTGGCTATGGCGGCCGCGGCGGTGGTGGTGGTGGCTTCGGTGGCGGTGGCGGCTCCCGGGGAGGCGGCGGCCGCGGAGGAGGAAGGCGATGAGGGTCATGGCCATGGGGATCATCCGCGTCGGCCTTCTCGGGGCCTTGCTCGTCACCTCTGCCGCCTTCGGCCAGCCCTCGCAGCCGCCGGCGCCGAATGCGCCCAGCGCCACGGTCCTGTCCGAGCGCTTTGCCTCGCCCGAGGA
>NZ_JBFUIP010001470.1:0-506 GCF_056401815.1 Aminobacter sp. P4_D5
CTACCGCTCGGCGGACAAGACCCTCGACGTCGCCTTCGACGACGGCAGCCGCTTCGCGCTGCCGGCCGAATACCTACGCGTGGAAAGCCCTTCCGCCGAGGTGCAGGGACACGGGGCCGGGCAGAAGAAGCTCGTCTCCGGCCGGCGGCATGTGGGCATCATGAAGATCGAGGCTGTCGGGAATTACGCCGTCCGAATCTTCTTCGACGATCTGCACGACACCGGGCTCTACACCTGGGAGACTCTGCACAGGCTGGGGCAGGAACAGGCCGGGCGATGGGCGGAGTACGAGCGCGCGCTGGCCGAAAAGGGACTGACGCGATAGAGCGCGGCGGCCTGTGTCGCGTCCGTCACGCCGCCGGATCGAACCGCGAATTTCGCGTTTCCCTGGACCCTGATCTCGTGGGAAGCCTTCGTCATCCATGGCGCGGCATCATGTCGCCCATGGGCAAGGAAACGCCCTCATGCCCCAGATCGCCCGCCGCACCGTCGCTCTGATCGCCCCC
>NZ_JBFUIP010001471.1:0-506 GCF_056401815.1 Aminobacter sp. P4_D5
GGGTGGTAGTGACTGAAATGCCACGGAAACCCCTCTAGAATGTTCCCGCCCTCCGGACTCCGACGGCTGGGCCAGCTCTGGTCCGAGGTGAAGGCGGCGCTCTTCGCCTCGGACCTCGATGCTTCCCAGAACAAGCTGCAGATACAGGCCCGCTCGGCCGCCCCGGTCATCTGGCTGATCGGCAAGACCGGCGCGGGCAAGACGGCCATCGTCTCGGCCCTCACCGGCGATCCCCGTGCCGAGATCGGCGAGGGCTACCAGCCCTGCACCCGCCAGGCCGCCTTCTACGACGTGCCGGAGGAGGCGCCCTTCCTCCGCTTCCTCGACACGCGCGGGCTGGAGGAGGCGGGCTACGACCCCGCCGAGGACATCGCCTGGTGCGAGGCGCAGGCGCATCTCCTGCTGGCCGTGATGCAGGTGGACGATCCCGCCCAGGAACCGGTGATGAAGGTGCTGCGCCAGGCGCGGGGCCGGCATCCGGGCTGGCCCTTGGTGGTGGCCCAGAC
>NZ_JBFUIP010001472.1:0-506 GCF_056401815.1 Aminobacter sp. P4_D5
GTACATGCAGCGCGCCGGCTACGAGTACTGACGACGCCGCGCCGCCGCCTTGCTGCGGCGGCGCCTTCCTGACCTCGTGTGAATGAGACCCGAACGATGACGAAGCCGATCAGCCTCGGCCTTTCTATGCGCTATCTCGGCTACCACGCCGCGGCCTGGCGGCATCCCTCAGCCGATCCCGACGCGGCGTCCAAGTTCAGCCACTACAAGTACATCGCCCAGACTGCCGAGAAGGCGAAGATCGACATGGTCTTCCTGGCCGACGGCATCGGCCTGCGCACACCCGACACGCCGCCCGGCGCGCTGCAGCGCTCGCACCAGACCTTCGAGCTGGAGCCGCTGACCCTGCTCTCGGCGCTCTCCTCGGTGACGGACCGCATCGGCCTCGTCTCGACGGCCTCCACCACCTACAACGAGCCCTATCACGTCGCCCGCAAATGGGCCTCGCTGGACCATCTCAGCGGCGGCCGCGCGGGCTGGAACATCGTSACCTCCTGGTCCGAGAT
>NZ_JBFUIP010001473.1:0-505 GCF_056401815.1 Aminobacter sp. P4_D5
CCCAGGGACTCTACGAGCGGCTCGGCTGGTATGCGATCGAGGAGACGGTCGACAACAACCGCCCCGTCACCATCATGCGGCGCGACCTGTAGCCCTCAGCACGGACGCCCCGGCGCCAGCTCTCCCCGCGCCAGAAGCAGCGCAATGTCGCATTGCGCCTCCGAGGCGCGGCGGCCCAGCGAGCAGGTCAGGTTCCCCGCGCGCTTCGTCCGCCAGCCCGGCTGACAGGCGTCGGTTCGGATCGGCCCGGACATGGCAGTGAACATCCGCCGCGCGGCCGCGCCGGTGATGGTCAGATAGGCATGCGTGCCGGCCGCCTCGCCGGGCGGCGGATCGACCAGGGTCGCGCCGCCGAACAGGGCCTCGCCGGTGAGGCGTTCCGTGACCAGATTTTGCGCGGCCGCCAGGCCCGACCAAAGCCATGTCGTGGCCAAGGCGATCGCGCCGACCCTTCGTGCATCGAATCCCATGGCGCTTCCTCCGTCCCGACCGCGGCACCCTAGCC
>NZ_JBFUIP010001474.1:0-505 GCF_056401815.1 Aminobacter sp. P4_D5
GATCGGGCCGGAGCTGAAGGCGCTTGGCCTCATCTTCGTCGGCATCGACGTGATCGGCGGGCACCTGACCGAGATCAACGTGACCTCGCCGACCGGGCTGCAGGAGCTGGCGCGCTTCGACGGCGTGTACCTGGAGAAGGCGATCTGGGACGCGATCGAGGAGAAGAAGCGGGGCTGATGGAAGCGGCACCCGCGCCCCCGCTGATCATCCTCGTCAGCGGGTTCCTGGACCAGAGCTTCGGACGGGCCGTGGTGCTTTTCGAGGAGGCCTTCCGGGAGGCCTATCCCGGCCTCCCCATCCATCGCTTCACCTTCGACGAGCGACGCGCGATCGAGCGGCTCATCGCCAGCCAGCCGCCGGACCGGCTGATACGCCTGATCGGCCACAGCTGGGGCGGCAACACCGCGGCGAAGATCGCCGAGCGCCTGGGTGCCGCGGGCCGGCCGCTGGACCTGCTGATGACGATCGACCCCGTGGGCCGTGGCGCCAGCGCGGCCTTCTTCC
>NZ_JBFUIP010001475.1:0-505 GCF_056401815.1 Aminobacter sp. P4_D5
ATCCCCGCCGGCGGCTTGCGCTGATCGCCTTTGCGCGGGCTGTTGCGCGGGGCCCCGCGCCAGAGGACGCGATCGCGGCCGAATAGCCGGGCCGCCGGTCTCCTCAGCGCGCTTCCAGCACGATCCGGATCAGTTCCGGCAGGGAGCGCGCACCGAGCTTGACCATGAGGTTCGCGCGATGATTCTCCACGGTCCGCTGGCTTAGGTTCAGCTCCGCCGCAATGATCTTGTTGGGGGTACCCACGAGGACCCGGTCGAGGATCTCCCTCTGCCGTTGGGTCAGGCTGGCGAGGCGGTTGGAATGCCCCGTTCTCGTAGCATGCTGCGGGGCTCCCGCCGCGATCTGCGCCAATGCCTTCCGGATGCTTTGCGCCAGCGCGTCGCGGTGACCCGGCATCTTGATGAAATCCACGGCCCCGGCCGAGATGGCGCTGACCGCCAGCTGGATGTCGCCCTTTTCGGCCACGATGATGGTGGGCAGCCGGTGGGCCGATGGCAGCAGTGC
>NZ_JBFUIP010001476.1:0-505 GCF_056401815.1 Aminobacter sp. P4_D5
GCGTAGCGACTGCTCGATCCAGAGCCAGGGCTCGAGCCCGCCGGCCATGACCCAGACCGGGCAGCGGACGCGCGGGGGAATGCGCTCGTAGTCGTGCTGCCGGGCCAGCTCGGGGGTCAGGCGGATGTCGGCGTTCACGGTGGTCCGCATGGCGGGCGTGGGATCGTAGATGCCGCTGCTCATCAGCGCCCCGGTGATCGTCCCGGGTTGCCCCTCCCAGTCCGCCGCGAGGATGGCGGCGACCAGATGCGCGCCCGCGGAGTGGCCGGACAGGGTGATCCGCCGGGGGTCGCCGCCGTGCTCAGCCACATGGCGCATGACCCAGGCGACGCAGGCGCGGGCGGAGGCGACGACCCCGTTCAGCATCACGCGCGGGCAGAGCGGGTAGTTGGCGATCACGGCCGTCACGCCGCGCCGGACCAGTGCCTGCGCGATGAAAGCGAAGTTCGCCTTATCCTGCGCCCGCCAGTAGCCGCCGTGGAAGAACACATGCACGGGCGCTCCG
>NZ_JBFUIP010001477.1:0-505 GCF_056401815.1 Aminobacter sp. P4_D5
CCCTGGGCCTTCGGCCTGGCGGTGGCGCTCCACAACCTGTGCTGGGGCCTCGCCCAGCCGATCAGCGGCTCCATGGCCGACAAGTACGGCTCCGGCCGCGTCATGGCGGGCGGCGGCATCTTCTACCTCATCGGCCTCGGCCTACCCGCGCTCTTCCCTTCCAATGCGACGGTGCTGATCGGCATCGGCCTCTTCTCCGGTCTCGGCGTCGCCAGCGCCGGCACGGGCCTCGCGCTCGCCGCCGTGGGGCGCATGGCGCCGCCCGAGAAGCGCGGCGAGTTCATCGGCATCGCCAGCGCCGGCGGCAGCCTGGGACAGGCCGCCATGGTGCCGCTCGTCTTCAACGCCATCGGCTGGGTCGGCGCCACGGGCGCCCTGGCGACGCTGGCCATCTCGGCCCTGCTCATCATCCCGATCGCCCGGAACATCGAGTGGAAGCCGGCGCCGCGCCTGGGCCCGCCGCCGGCCGGGATTCGCGGCCTGCCTGCCCTCGCCCGTTCCTCGC
>NZ_JBFUIP010001478.1:0-505 GCF_056401815.1 Aminobacter sp. P4_D5
GTTCACGCGCGACTGCGTCCAGCAATCCGTGAGCCCCGCGACGGCGCTGCCATGCGTGCCGTCGACGTGGAAGACGGCGAGGTCGTCGCGTCGCACGCGCGTGGTCCAGCTCGAATTGATATGCGCGACGGCGCCGCCCTCGAGCTGGAAGGTCGCATAGGCCGCGTCGTCGGCATTGGCCTTGTAGGGCTTGCCGTCCTCGCCGATGCGCTCGGGGATGCCGACCACGCCGAGGCAGGAGACGCTTTTCACCTCGCCGAACAGGTTGTCCAGCACATAGCGCCAGTGGCACAGCATATCGAGGATGATGCCGCCGCCCTCGGCCAGCTTGTAGTTCCAGGAGGGGCGCTGCGCGGGCTGCAGGTCGCCCTCGAAGACCCAGTAGCCGAATTCGCCGCGGATGCTGAGGATGCGGCCGGGGAAGCCGCTGTCGATCACCATCTTCATCTTGCGCAGGCCGGGCAGGAAGAGCTTGTCCTGCACCACCCCGTGCTTGATGCCCGCC
>NZ_JBFUIP010001479.1:0-504 GCF_056401815.1 Aminobacter sp. P4_D5
GGGCACCAGCCAGAAGAATTTCGCCACGTCGGTCAGGATCGCGTGGGTGACCCAGTAGAAGCCGGCGAGGTTGTGCCCGAAGCCGAACCAGAGCCCCAGCCAGACCGCCTGCCGCCAGCTCGTGGCACGACCGATCAGCGTGAGAAAGGCGGGAACGGTGAGCAGCAGGACCGGCAGCGCATAGACGGGCGGCAGCGCCAGGACGGAGACCAGTCCCAGCAGGAAGGCGGAAAGCCGGGGTCGGGCGGTCAAGCGGGCGAGGAGCGATGCCATGCTTCGGCTATAGCCGGGATCGGCAGGCGCCGGGATGGGGGACAGGAGACGGAGGCGTGAATGAGGAGCGACGTGAAACCGGCGCCTATTCCGCGGCCTGCGCCCCATCCGCCGCGGGCCGCCGCACGCGCAGCCGCCGGATCCGCCGCGCATCCGCATCCAGCACGCGGAACTCCAGCCCCGAGCTGTGGGTGAAGATCTCGCCCCGCGCCGGCACGCGGCCGGCCAGCG
>NZ_JBFUIP010001480.1:0-504 GCF_056401815.1 Aminobacter sp. P4_D5
GAACTGGTCGTCGCCCGCTCGGAAGGGCCGTGGATCTGGGATCGCACGGGACGACGCTATGTCGACACCGCGCTGGGCTTCGGTGGCACGGTGCTGGGCCATGCCCCGCCCGAGGTCGTGGAGGCCGCGAGCGCCGCTTTGCGCGCCGGCCCCCTGCCGGCCTTCAGCCATTCCGGCGAGGAAGCGGCCGCCACGGCCATCGCCGCGCATACAGGCCCACTCTCGCAGGTGCTCTTCGTCAGCACCGGTAGCGAGGCAGTGCACCTGGCCTGCCGCGCCGCCCGCATCGCCACGGGCCGCAGCCGGATCGCCAAGATGGCGGCGGGCTTCGATGGCTGGCTGGACGACGTGGCCTTCGGCGCAGCCGGCGCGGCCGAGGCCGCCTTTCCCGGCAATGCCCGGCCGGAAACCGACCGCGTCTCGCTCCTCCGCTTCAACGATGTCGCGGATGCCGAACGCCTCTTCGCCGAGCAGGGCGACATCGCGGCCATCCTGGTCGAGCCC
>NZ_JBFUIP010001481.1:0-504 GCF_056401815.1 Aminobacter sp. P4_D5
TGCCGCCGCCCTCGGCGCCGCGGATCGCGGTGCACCAGCCATGCTGGGCGAAGGCGTCGGTGAGGCGCGCGGCGTGGACATAGGCCGCGTTCATCCAGCAGTAGTCGCTGTGCTCCATCGCCTTGGCGGTGCCGTCGGCGTTGAAGGGCGCCTCCTCATAGGCGAACTCGTCGATCGGCTTGGTGTTCGCGCCGTAGGGCAGGCGCGCGATCACGCGCGGCAGCACGAGCGTGACGAAGCGGCTGTCCTCGCTGTCGCGGAAGGAGCGCCACTTGGCGTATTCCTGCGTCTCGAAGATCTTCGTGAGGTCGCGCGGCTTGGAGAGCTCGCGATAGTCGGAGAAGCCGAACATGCCCGGGCCGGCCGCGGAGATGAAGGGCGCGAAGCCCGCCGCCGCGACGTTGGACATGAGGCGCAGCGTCTCGACGTCGTCGGGGTGGTTGGACCACTCGTAGTCGCCGATGAGCGCGCCGTAGGGCTCGCCGCCGGGCGTGCCGAACTCGT
>NZ_JBFUIP010001482.1:0-503 GCF_056401815.1 Aminobacter sp. P4_D5
GTCATGGCCGGGTAGTGCTCCAGCACCATGGCGGACAGCCCGTCATCGGCCCGGCAGAGGCCCACGAAGCTGGCGATCGCGCCCACATCCGTGCGGCCGGCGCTGAGCGCCGCGCTCTCCGCCGCGATGTCGAAGAGCGCCTCCTGCACGGCGACGCGCGCCATCTTCAGCCCCCCGTGACGGGCGAGAAGAAGGCGACCTCGTCGCGATCGGCCACGGCGTCCCCGGCCGTGGCGAAATCCTGGTTCACGGCCGCCCGGATCGCCGTGGGATTGGCGAAGGCCTCCGCATGGCGGGGGCTCAGCGAGACCAGGTGCCGCATCAGCTCGCCGACGTTCCGAACGCCAGCGGGGAGAGCGATCTCCTCCCCTGAGGTCCCGACCTTCTCCCGAACCCAGGCGAAATACAGGATCTGCATCAGATCAACGCGGCGTCGGCACCTGCTGGACGTTGCCGCCCGGGCCGATGATCGTGGTCATGTTGCCGTCGCGGATCGCCAGGCC
>NZ_JBFUIP010001483.1:0-503 GCF_056401815.1 Aminobacter sp. P4_D5
GCGACGGCCTTCGGCGCGGTACCGAACAGCCAGGTCAGCTTCGTGGATGCTGGCTTCCCCGGCATGCTGCCGGTGATCAATGGCGAGTGCGTGGCGCAGGCCGTGCGCACGGGCCTCGGCCTGAACGCGCAGGTGAACCTCTGGTCCCGCTTCGACCGGAAGAACTACTTCTACGCCGACTTGCCGCAGGGCTATCAGATCAGCCAGTTCGCGCATCCCATCATCGGGACGGGCGTGATCGAGATCACGCTGGCCGACGGCAGCACGAAGAACATCGGCATCACGCGGCTGCACCTGGAGCAGGATGCGGGCAAGTCGCTGCACGACCAGCACCAGAGCAAGTCCTTCATCGATCTGAACCGCAGCGGCGTTGCGCTCATGGAGATCGTGAGCGAGCCCGACATGCGCAGCCCCGAGGAGGCCGGCGCCTACCTCTCCAAGCTGCGGCAGATCGTGCGCTACCTCGGCACCTGCGACGGCAATATGGACGAGGGCTCCATGCG
>NZ_JBFUIP010001484.1:0-503 GCF_056401815.1 Aminobacter sp. P4_D5
CCTTCGTAGAGGTCGCCCGCGCCGCCTACACGCCGCACGACTACCCCATCGACGAGATTGAGCCCGGCCTCGACGAGACCGCCTTCTACGACCCCAAAAACTGGACCTTTCCCGGCGGCTGCCACATCTGCGAGCTGGAGGTGGACCCCGAGACCGGGCAGGTCTTCCTCGAGCGCATCGTCGCGGCGGACGATCTCGGCGCCATCATCAATCCTATGATCGTGCACGGGCAGATCCATGGCGGGCTCGCCCAGGGCGCGGGCCAGGCGCTCTTCGAGAACTGCGTCTTCGACGAGGCGGGCCAGATGTTGACCGCGAGCTTCCAGGACTACGCCCTCCCCCGCGCCGCCGACCTGCCCGCCTATGACGTGCTGACCCACGGCACCCCCTGCGAACATAACCCGCTCAAGGCCAAGGGCTGCGCAGAGGTTGGCTCGGTCGGCCTGCCGCCGGCCATCGTGAACGCGGTGCTGGAGGCGCTGGCCGTGCTCGGCGTGCGCGAC
>NZ_JBFUIP010001485.1:0-503 GCF_056401815.1 Aminobacter sp. P4_D5
GCATAGATCGTGTCGAAGGCCAGCGACGATTTTCCGGAGCCGGACAGCCCCGTCAGAACCACCAGCTTGCCGCGCGGCAGGTCGAGATCCACGGACTTCAGATTGTGCTGGCGGGCGCCGCGAATCCGGATGAGCTCCCCCTTCACGACGGGATCGGCGGCATCACGCGGCATGGACTCAGGCTCCGGGGGGGCTAGATGTTCATATTGTGTTCACGCTGTCTGCACCATATATGCTGCGATGCAAAGCGTGAAATACGGCCCAGAACCCGCGAAATTGCGAGGGCTGGCCCGAGTGCCGCGGAAAAGGTAGTTTCCGCGGCCGATCTGAAGGAGGCGCGGCCCATGGCCGGAGTGAATAAGGTGATCATCCTGGGGCGCCTCGGCAAGGACCCCGAGGTGCGGAACTTCCAGAATGGCGGGAAGGTCGTGAACCTGCGCCTGGCGACCAGCGAGCGGTTCAAGGACCGCGAGGGCAACCAGCAGGAGCGCACCGAGTGGCAC
>NZ_JBFUIP010001486.1:0-503 GCF_056401815.1 Aminobacter sp. P4_D5
GTCAGACGTCCTCGTGCGCCAGCCGGAACGGGCTCGCCGGATAGGTCCCGAGGATCCGCAGCTCCCGCGAGAAGAAGCGCAGCTCCTCCAGCGCCCGGAACAGATGCGGCTCGTCCGGATGCCCGTCCACGTCGCAAAGGAACTGCGTGGCGGTGAAGTTGCCGTCGAGCATGTAGCTCTCCAGCTTGGTCATGTTCACGCCATTGGTCGCGAAGCCGCCCAGCGCCTTGTAGAGGGCGGCCGGCATGTTGCGGACGCGGAAAACGAAGGTCGTCACCGGGTTCAGCATCTCGTTGGCAGCGGCCATCCGCCGCTCCTTCGTCATCACGTAGAAGCGCGTGGTGTTGTGCAGGGCGTCCTCGACGTTGCGGCGCAGGATCTCCAGCCCGTAGATCTCGGCGGCCAGCTCGCTGGCGATCGCCGCGTCCTCCACGGTGCCGTTCTTTGCGATCAGCTCCGCCGCGCCGGCCGTGTCGGCCTCGATGACGGGGGTGAGGTTCAAC
>NZ_JBFUIP010001487.1:0-503 GCF_056401815.1 Aminobacter sp. P4_D5
GCCGGGATTACGTGCAATCCGCCATCGCCACCGGGATGGGCGATTTGGAAGGGCTGGCACGCCAGATCCTGCCCAATGCCCTACCGTCCATCCTGGTCGCGGCCTCGGTGATGGTGGCGACGGCGATCCTCTTCGAATCCGGCCTCTCCTTCCTGGGTCTCGGCGATCCGAACGTAATGAGCTGGGGGCTGATGATCGGCGCCGGTCGCCCGGCGATCCGCACCGCCTGGTGGATGTCGGGCATCCCCGGCATCGCGATCCTGCTGACGGTGCTCTCCATCAACCTCGTCGGCGACGGGCTCAACGAGGCGCTGAACCCGCGCGCGGGAGGCCGCTCATGAGCAAGGTGGTTCTGCGCGTGGACGGGCTGCGCACCGTCTTCCAGACCGCGCGCGGCCCCGTCGCCGCGGTCGCCGACATGGACCTGCTGGTGCATGCCGGCGAGACGGTCGCAGTGGTCGGTGAATCCGGCTCGGGCAAGAGCGCATTCGCCTATTCCGTCA
>NZ_JBFUIP010001488.1:0-503 GCF_056401815.1 Aminobacter sp. P4_D5
GAGCCGCAGCGCCCTCTCCAGCCCCAGGATCGGGTTGCGGAAGGCCAGCACCTTGCCGCCGCCATCCGAGTGGATCACGACATTCTCGGCCAGCAGGCTGCGCAGCGCCCCGGTGTCGCCCTCGTGGGAGGCGCGGAAGAAGGCCCGCGCGATCCGCTCGCCTTCCTCCGGTGGCACGGGGTAGCGCGGGCGCGCTGCGCGCACATGCTTGCGGGCGCGGACGGCCAGCTGGCGGACGCCGGCCGGCTCGCGCTCCAGCGTGGTCGCGACCTCGTCGAGCGGGACGCCGAAGACGTCGTGCAGCAGGAAGGCCGCGCGCTCCAGCGGCGAAAGCCGTTCCAGCGCCAGCATCAGCGTGAGGGTGAGCTCGTCGGGGTGCATCTCCCCGTCCTCCCGGGGATCGAAGATGGGCTCGGGGAGCCAGCTGCCGACATAGCTCTCTCGCCGCGCGCGAGCGGAACTCATGGCGTCCAGGCAGAGCCGCGTGACGATGCGGGTGAGGA
>NZ_JBFUIP010001489.1:0-502 GCF_056401815.1 Aminobacter sp. P4_D5
CGCTGGCGCAGCGCCGTGTCGACGAGACGTGCGAGCATGCCCTTAGCTCTCGTCGCCGTCGGAGAGTTCGCCGAGCAGGGCGAGGATGCCCCGCGTCGCGATCTGGTCGGTGGCGGCAAGCTCGCCGCGGATCGAGGTGAACTGCGCGGTCTCGTTCAGCACGGTGACCGGGCGTGCCCGGAAGCCGTCGGTGATGCGGATGAAGACCCAGCTCCGGTCGCGATGGCGCACCACGCTGCCGGCCGGCACGCGGAACTGGCTGCCGCCATTGCCGCTCAGTGCCATGGCGGCGGTCACCGCCTGGCCAGGCCGCAGCGCGTCGGTCCCATGCGTCATCTCGGCCACGGAGACTACGCTCTGCGTGGCGGCATCGACGGAGCGGCCGACGCGCAGCACCCTGCCCTCCGCGCCCTGGGCGGGCACCAGCACGCGCGAGCCCGGCTCCAGCGCCGGCACGCGCGAGATCGGCACCTGCACGTTGATCCAGAGGATGCCGAGGTCG
>NZ_JBFUIP010001490.1:0-502 GCF_056401815.1 Aminobacter sp. P4_D5
CTAGGATGGTGGTGAGATAGTCGCGCCGATCGGCCGGCACGTTCTTCGGCAGGGCCGCGAAGCGCCAGGCGGCCCAGCTGACGCCACTGGTGCCCAGCGCTTCGTCGAAGGTCGTCACGTCGGGAAGGACCGGCAGGCGGGCCGGACCGGCGACGCCGACGGGGCGGACCGCGCCCGCCTCCATCTGCGACCGGAACTCCGAGAAGAACACGGTCGCGAGGTCGATATGGCCGCCCAGCATCGCCGTCATGCCCGGGATTCCGCCCTGGAAGGGAACCTTCACGAATTTCGCTGATGTCGCGCGCTCGACCTGCTCGATGATGAACTCCGAGGCGCTCTGCGGCAGCATCGAGATGCGGACCGTCTCCGGCGCTTCCTTCGCCCGGGCCACGATGGCCTGGAGATCGAGCCCCTGCAGCGGTCCCCGCGCCGCCGCGATCCAGACCGTCGGGTCGTAGTTGAGGAAGGCGACGACTTCCAGGTCGTTGACGCTCCACAGCCC
>NZ_JBFUIP010001491.1:0-502 GCF_056401815.1 Aminobacter sp. P4_D5
GTCGTAGACCAGCTGCACCTGCTGGCAGGAGAACCCCGCCTCGTGCAGCCGCGCGTTGATCTCAGCGTCCGGGCCGCAGAGCTCGTGCTTCGCCTCGACCTCGTAGCCGTCCGGCGTCTCGGGAATGTCCATCATCGCGCGCCAGCGCTGGACGTCCTCCGGAGCGGTGGCGTCGGTCGGCGGCGCCATGCGCTGGGACATGCGGCGCTCCAGCTCCAGGTAGCTCTTCAGCAGCGCGTCCACGCGCATCGCGCCGTTCCCGTTGTCCCAGAATTTTTCGGGGACGTCGGAGGGGCGGGTGGATTCGGGCGTGGTCTGCAGGAGGTTGTCGGGCATCGGGGGCATCACTCCGGGCTGGAAACGGGGACAAGGACCTCGGCGGGCGCGCCGAGCGTGCGGGCGAGCCAGCGCGCGGCCGCCGGCGCATCGACCTGCGAGGCCGCGGCCTCGCCCATCTTCGCGACGGCCTCGAGGAAGAGCAGCGTGTTCGCCGCATCGGCAC
>NZ_JBFUIP010001492.1:0-502 GCF_056401815.1 Aminobacter sp. P4_D5
CATCCCGCACGGCAGAGAGCTCCATCAGCGCCGCCAGCCCTGCCCGCCCCCGCCGCGCCATCACCCGCAGCCCCTGGACCACCAGCGCCCGGTTCACGCCGATCAGCGGCACCACGTCGCAGACCGTCGCCAGCGCCACGATGTCGAGCAGTTCCCGCAGGTCCGGCTCCGGCCGCGTGGCGAAGAAGCCGCGCCGGCGCAGCTCGCGCTGCATGGCGATCGCCGCCAGGAAGGCCACACCCGCCGCGCAGAGCTGCCGCAGCCCGGAGGTGCAGTCGAGCCGGTTCGGGTTCACCGCGGCCACGATGCGCGGCGGCGGGCCCTCGGCCTTGTGATGGTCCAGCACCACGACGTCGGCGAGGCCCGAGGCCACCGCCAGCGCGTCATGCGCCGCGATTCCGCAATCCACGCAGACGACGAGCGTGGCACCTTGCCCGATCAGCCCTGATATCGCTGGCCCGTTGGGCCCGTAGCCCTCGGCCAGCCGGTCCGGCACATAGGG
>NZ_JBFUIP010001493.1:0-501 GCF_056401815.1 Aminobacter sp. P4_D5
GCCCAATCCGCCGCGCAGCGCGGCTGAGCTCATGGATTTCGCGCGGCAGAACCCGGAGCGATTTCAGTACACCCGCCCTCGGGAATCGCTGCTCGGCCAGATCTTCGTGACGGGGTTGCCGTATCTCCTGGGGGATCGCGACCCCACCGACCCKCAGACGGGCTGGCGCCGCACATGGGARTATCTCCAGGAGATCGGCCGCTTCGTCAGCTACTATCCCAGCTCCGGGGCGGCCGCGATCGAGGAGTTCGCCGACGGGGGGTGCGACCTTGCGCCCGGCCTGCTCGGCCTGTTCCTGTTCGCCCGGCAGTTGGGCCAGTTGCCGCCCGAGACGGCCTGCGCGGTCATGGCGGACGCGCCGGTCATCCCGCAGAGCTACATGCTGGCCGTGCCCCAAGGGATTCCGAGCGCCCGGCTTCCCGCCATCGAGGCGATGGTGCGCTATCTGCTGACGCCACGCGCCCAGATGGTGGCCTTCGGCCGTGGCTTGCTGCCGGGCAG
>NZ_JBFUIP010001494.1:0-501 GCF_056401815.1 Aminobacter sp. P4_D5
GTGCTGAACATCGGCTGCCGCGGCATCTRCGCGCTGCAATTCAGCCTGCGCACGGCGAAGAAGGACGCGCATTCGGGCAAGGTCGGCGGCGCCATGCGCAATGCGCTGCACGAGATGGCACGGCTGATCGCGACGCTGCACGACGAGGACGGCCGCGTGGCCGTCGAGGGCTTCGAGGCCGGCGCGCCGCCCATGACCAACGCGCTGCGCGCCGAGACGGCCTCCCTGCCGCTCGATGAGGCGGCCTGGTATGCGGATTTCGGCGCCGCGCCCTTTGGCGATCCGGCTTACACGGTGCGGGAGCGCACGACGCTGCGCCCGACCGTCGAGGTGAACGGGATGTGGGGCGGCTATACCGGGCAGGGTGGCAAGACCGTCACCCCGGCCGAGGCGCATGCCAAGCTGACCATGCGCCTGATCCCCGGCCAGGAACCAGTGGCCGCGCAGGCAGCGGTGCAGGCGCATCTGGCGCGCCATGCGCCGGCCGGCGTCGTGCTGGAT
>NZ_JBFUIP010001495.1:0-501 GCF_056401815.1 Aminobacter sp. P4_D5
CACAGAGCCATCTTCGCCGCCGGGTTCATTGCCGGTGGAATTGTCCTGGGCGGCTACGTTGCCCACGCCCGCATCACCTCGGTCAATGGTTCCATCGGCGGGGTGTTGCCGAATAGCGAGGCGGGCCTGCTCTGCGTCACCGCCGGTAATGCMGTGCGACCTATCCGTGGGGTTTGGCGCGAAGGGACCGTCGGTGCGCCCAGCGGCSCCKCAACCGGCGTCTGGCTGCGTTGCCCGGCCTAAGGCTCAGTCTCGGTCTCAGGATGAAGGCGGTGCCGCCCGCTCGCACACGTCGCGCACGACGAATGGCCCAGGGTGTGGGTCGTCCTTCCGTAGTCGCGGGAATTAACTGATCGGGGGGTTCATCCCCCGACGCTAATTTACGCTGTTATGTGGGGGAGGTTTGGGGGCCAAAAATCGACTGGGTTTTTTACCCCCGACCACCCCCCTATTACCCCCCAGGTGGTCGGGAGACCACCGGCCGGCGGCAGGCCCCGGCGG
>NZ_JBFUIP010001496.1:0-501 GCF_056401815.1 Aminobacter sp. P4_D5
CCCCTTCCTCATGCGCGGGCTCGGCTTCGACTACCGCACCGCCTTCGCGCCCGTGACGCTGCTGGCCACGCTGCCGCTGCTGCTGGTCGTCCGGGCCGAGCTCGGCGTGACCACTTTGGCCGTCCTGCTGGCCCGCCTGCGCGCTGAGCCGCGCTTGGCCGCCTATGGCAGCGTCGGGATCGGCGCGCGCACGCATCTCGCCATGGCCGCGCTGATGCGGGCCGCCGGCATCACCGCCGAGSACATCCCCTACAGGGGCGGCGCCGACCAGGTGACCGGCCTGTTGCGCGGCGACGTGGCGATGGGCTTCACCTCCGTCGCCCTGGCCGCGCCGCTGCTGCGCGAGGGAAAGATCCGGTCCCTCGGCACCTCCTTGCCCGGCGCGCCGGACAGCATCGCCGACCAGGGCTTTCCGGGCTTCTCCATCGGCGACTGGCTGGCGCTCTTCGCCCCTGCCGGCACGACTGCCGCGACCATCGCCCGCGTCGCGGCCGCGGCCGC
>NZ_JBFUIP010001497.1:0-501 GCF_056401815.1 Aminobacter sp. P4_D5
CATCAGCACCGTCGGGGCAGCCGCTTTGCGCTCGGTCCTCTCGAGCCGGGCGGCCATGTGCCGCTGGACGGCGTCCCAGGACAGGGTGGCCAGGAGGTCATCCACCGCCACGAAATCCGAGACGTCCGCGCGGCGCATCGCCCCCTCGGCCGCCGCCACGAAGGCCTCGGCATTCCCGGCGATCGCCACCGCCTCGATACCGGCGAAGCGCCGCTCTGTTTCCCGATTGGCGGCGGAGATCACGCGGCGGCCGGCCGCGAGATAGCGYGCGGCCTCGCCGGCATCCGGCACGGCCCATGGCTGCAGCGGCAGGATCGCCGCATCCCAGTGGCAGAGATAGGCCGGAAGCTCCGCCTCGCCCCGCGCACCGAGCCAGTGAATGTTGGCGGCTTGCGGCAGTTCCCGCTGCGTCTCGATCTCACCGATCATGGCGAAATGCCAGTTCGGACGCAGGGCGGCGATCCGGCCCAGCAGGTCCAGGTCGAGGCTGTCGTCCACGGC
>NZ_JBFUIP010001498.1:0-501 GCF_056401815.1 Aminobacter sp. P4_D5
GATATCGATCGGGAAGCGGCGGAAGACGGAGGTCAGTGCATAATCGAGCACTGCGACGTCGAAACCATAACCGCCCTGGAGGATGTCCCAGGTCGTGCCGCGCGACTTGGTCGCAAGGACGAGGCATTTTCTGCGCTCCGGCTCCTCGCCCAGGCGCTCCAGCGCGCGGGCGGCGTTCGAGGTGGCGCCGTGGAACATCAGGAGCAGCGGGATGTCGGCTTGGGGAAGGCTGTCCGGCACATAGAGGGTCGGGCGGCCCTCCCCCTCGCCGAGCAGGTACTGCAGCCCCGCCGGCAAGGGCGGCGCGATGGGCGGCGCCGGCCGCGCGGAAAGCAGGCCAGCCTGCCAGCCGGCCTGTGCCTCGTCGGAGAAGGAGAGGTCCATTCCCATCTTATAGCCCGGTCAGGCGAAAAGCTGCGCTTGGTACGGGCGGCGGGGCTCGAACCCGCACGGCCTTGCGGCCGAGGGATTTTAAGTCCCTTCCGTCTACCATTCCGGCAC
>NZ_JBFUIP010001499.1:0-501 GCF_056401815.1 Aminobacter sp. P4_D5
GAGGCCGCCCTGTCCGAAGCCAAGAAGGATCCGGGCTTCGACAAGGAATGGCGACGGCTGCTGCAGGATTATGTGGGCCGCCCCAGCCCGCTCTGGTTCGCCGAGCGCATCACGCAGCACTGCGCTTCCCTGGCGCCGCGCCGCGGCGACGGCGCGAAGGTCTACTTCAAGCGCGAGGACCTGAACCACACCGGCGCGCACAAGATCAACGCCGTGCTCGGCCAGATCCTGCTCGCCAAGCGCATGGGCAAAAAGCGCATCATCGCCGAGACCGGCGCGGGCCAGCATGGCGTCGCGACGGCCACGGCCTGCGCGCTCTTCGGTCTGCCCTGCACCGTCTTCATGGGCGCGGTCGATGTCGAGCGCCAGAAGCCCAACGTCTTCCGCATGAAGCTGCTCGGCGCCGAGGTGGTGCCGGTGACCTCCGGTGCGGCCACGCTCAAGGACGCGATGAACGAGGCGCTGCGCCACTGGGTCGCGAATGTCGACGACACCTACTAC
>NZ_JBFUIP010001500.1:0-501 GCF_056401815.1 Aminobacter sp. P4_D5
GGAGCGGCTGCGCACCACCGGCGAGTTCTTCGAGTTCCTGCCCCCCGCCACGACCAGCCGTTACGCCGGCTATGTCTTCGAGGAGCTGAAGCTCTCGCCCGTCTGGCGCGTGCAGGCGGCGGCGCGGCCGGAGTTGGTGAACATCTCTGGTTCCACCGCCGCCTTCCCGACCGGCAATCTTCCGCTCACCGCGGACCAGGAGCTGGCGAATGCCGGCCGGCGCCGAGACTTCGCCCCGGCGAGCTTCAGCCTCGGCCTGCTGCGCGACCTGCCCTGGGCCATGCAGGCCCGCGCCACGGCGCAATACGTGCAGCGCGCGCCGAGTGCGGCCGAGCTCTTCTCGCGCGGCGCGCACGACGCCTCCGGCACCTTCGACATCGGCGATCCGAACCTCCGCAAGGAGGCGGCCGCGAGTTTCGAGCTCGGCCTCGCGCGGCAGGCGGGCACCTTCCGCTTCGACACGAGCGCCTACTACTCGCGCTATGATGGCTTCATCTACCG
>NZ_JBFUIP010001501.1:0-500 GCF_056401815.1 Aminobacter sp. P4_D5
GGCGAAGACCAGCACCGTCATCGCCCAGAGCACGAAGACGACGGACGCGAAACGCCGGAGAAGAAAGCCAGCCATTACGCGCCGATATAGCCGGCCCTGAGGTCGAACCAGCGCATCGGATGCGTCTGCACGTCCTTCACCGCCGCGCGATAGGCGCAGGCGAATTTCTGGGCATAGGCGATGTAGCCCGGCGGGTTGTCCACCATGGCACGCTGCATGGCGACGTAATGCGTCTTCTGCACGGCGGGGTCGCCGGTGAGCCGCGCGGCTTCCAGCGCAGCATCCACCTTCGGCTCGCTATAGATCCAGAGCCGCTCGTTCTGGCTGCCGCGCGAGTGCAGGAAGGGGAAGGTCGCGGTGTCGATGGTGGGGCGAGCGAAATATCCGTCGATGTAGATCGGCATCTTGCCCGCGACCTCGGCCGAGTAGCGGCCGAAGGGCACGCGTTGGATCTCGAACTCGAAGCCCGCGGGCCGAGCCATCTGCTGGATGGTTACGCC
>NZ_JBFUIP010001502.1:0-500 GCF_056401815.1 Aminobacter sp. P4_D5
ATCTTAGCCATCATCTCGTCGAGGGACCGGCGAAGAGCGCGTACATCCGAGGGGTCACGCAGCTGGGGCGTGATCACCTGGACGCCACTGGCGGGGCACACCTCGATCGACAGCCGGTCACCGGACTCGGAATGGGTGGGTTCTTCAAAGAAGAACACGTCGCGCGTTACGGCAAAGCGCGACATGAGCTGCTGTGGGCGTTGAAACACCGAGTTCCAGCGCAGATGGGAGAAGCAGACCAGAGGAAGGCGGTCGAGCATGTTCCTGCCCGCGTGGGCCGTTCCGTCCATTGCCATGAGATTTTCCGTTGGATGAAGGGGGGATCACTGATTCACGCCGGCGCGCAGATGGCGTTCAGACGCCCGGGTGCTGATGCGTTGTACGCAGCTGCACGTAGCGCCGCGTGAGTCCGTCGAGATTTTCCGCGCACCACTGCGCCATGCGCTCTTCTTCCCCGAGCGACTGGCGTAAAACGCTATCAGCCTTGGCCTGGCCGGCCA
>NZ_JBFUIP010001503.1:0-500 GCF_056401815.1 Aminobacter sp. P4_D5
GTGCGGGATGCCGGCCGCGCGCAGCCCCATCTCCACGCCGGAAAGCGTGCCGACCATATGCAACTCGCCGACATCGCCGAGATGGCCGATCCGGAACACCTTGTCGTTCAGCTGCCCGAGCCCGTTGCCCAGCGACATGTTGAACTTTTCCAGGATCGTCGCCCGCAGCCCATTGGCGCTGTGGCCCTCCGGCACGCGCACCGCCGTCAGCACGGGGGAATAGTGGCCCGGCTCCTGGCACTGGATCTCCAGGCCCCAGGCGTGGACGGCGCGGCGGGTCGCCTCGCCCATGCGGTCGTGGCGGGCGAAGACGTTGTCCAGCCCCTCCTCGAAGAGCATGTCGAGCGCGGTATCCAGCGCGTAGAGCATGTTGGTCGCGGGGGTGTAGGGGAAGAAGCCGGTCGCGTTGGAGGCGATCATCGGCTTCCAGTCCCAGAAGCTGCGGGTGAGCTTGGCCGTCTCGCTGGCCTTCAGCGCCTTGGCGCTGACCGCGTTGAAGG
>NZ_JBFUIP010001504.1:0-500 GCF_056401815.1 Aminobacter sp. P4_D5
CGCGGCACGATCCGCGAGTTCCCGAACTTCGTCGGCACGCCGTCCGACGTCGCGGACCAGATGGAGGAATGGTTCACCACCCGCGCCTGCGACGGCTTCGTCCTCGCGGCCACGCACACGCCCGGCGCCTTCGAGGATTTTTCCCGCTTCGTCGTACCGGAGCTGCAGCGGCGCGGCCTTTACCACCAGGACTATGCCGGTCCGACGTTGCGCGAAAATCTCGGCCTGGCGCGCCCAAATTCGCGCGACTGGCGCCGGTGAGAAACACGGAGAGAACGCTCATGAACGAACAAGCGCCGAAGAGCGCCATCACCCGCCGGACCGTATTGGGCGGCGCGCTCGCCCTACCCGCCATCGCGGCTTCCGCGCAGGACGCCTGGCCCTCGCGCACCGTGCGCATCATCGTGCCCTACACGCCCGGCGGCGGCACCGACGTGACGACGCGCGCCATCGCCGAGCAGCTCTCCGTGAGATTCGGCAAGACCTTCGTGGTCGAGAAC
>NZ_JBFUIP010001505.1:0-500 GCF_056401815.1 Aminobacter sp. P4_D5
CAGCACGAGAGCGTGGTCAGCGGCCGCTGGCGCGGCAACAACCCCGGCTCGACCAAGCTCTTCGAGCTGCGGGACAAGGTGCTTGGCATCGTCGGGCTGGGCAGCATCGGCAAGAAGGTCGCGCGGCTCGCCAATGCCTTCGGCATGCGGGTCCAGTACTACGACATCCGCCGCATCTCCGAGGCGGAGGAGGACGCGCTGGACGTCCGCTTCGCGCTGCTCGGCGAGCTCCTGCGCGGCTCCGACATCGTCTCGCTGCACCTGCCGCTGACGAAGCTCTCCAAGCACATGATCGGCGCGGCCGAGATCGCGTTGATGAAGCCCACCTCCTACATCGTGAATACCTCGCGGGGCCCCGTCATCGACGAGAAGGCTCTGACATCAGCGCTGGAGAAGGGCGCCATCGCCGGCGCCGGCCTCGACGTCTTCGACCAGGAGCCGCCGCCATCGGACAATCCGCTGTTCAAGCTGCAGAACGTGATCCTGACGCCGCACTACGC
>NZ_JBFUIP010001506.1:0-500 GCF_056401815.1 Aminobacter sp. P4_D5
GCGCTGAACCACCGCCATGCGACCGGCCAGGGCCAGCGCATCGACATCGGCATGCTGGACACGCATGTCGCCTGGCTGGCCAACCAGGGCTCCAACTACCTCTCGACCGGCGAGAACCCGGTGCGCCTGGGCAACCAGCACCCGAACATCTCGCCCTACCAGGAATTCCCGAGCAAGGACGGCTACCTCATCCTCGCCGTCGGCAACGACCCGACCTTCGAGCGCTTCTGCAAGAATTTCGGCCAGGAGCACCTGCTCTCCGACGAGCGGTTCGCCACCAACCCGAAGCGCGTGGAGAACCGGCAACTCGTCACCGACACGCTGACGCCGGTCATGAAGAGCAAGACCACGGCGGAATGGGTCGCGGCGCTCGAGGAGCTGAAGATCGCCTGCGGCCCGATCAACACGCTGAAGGACGTCTTCGCCGACCCGCACGTCGTGGCCCGCGGCTGCGTCGTCGAGATGGAGCACGCCTCCGGCGAGACGGTGAAGGTCACGGC